>PXBB01000134.1 GCA_003565735.1 Bacteroidales bacterium | reverse complement strand
GTACAGACAAGAAAGATGATGCTGGTGAAATAGTGATCGGTGATTGGCTTTTCCGAAGAGGTCCTGCCTGCTAAAGATTTGTAAGCAGCGCTGGTTTCTTTTGGAGCCATTAAAATGATGAGAGGCTGCAATTTAATAATTACAGCCTCCCGGATTTCTCCCTTAATTCCAACTAAGATTGTACTCAGTCACTTTATAATCGCATTTATGATTGATATGCGATTCGTACCCTTATTAATATGGAACACCAAAAGAGAATTCCTTACAGTTTTATTTGAGGTTTTTTCGAAATCATAAACCGACGCTTCCTCACTGATTTCTTTGAGCTGCCAGGGTAATGTTAAGATTAGCATACCGACATGGAATATTTGTTTCGATCCCTTTTGCTGTAACGGAGCTGTAACCGGAAAGGGTTTTTAAAACTCACAGTAAAAACAAAAAAGCCCTGAAAGACTGAAGTCTCACAAGGCTTTACCAAATGTGGGACCGGGCGGAATCGAACCGCCGACACACGGATTTTCAGTCCGTTGCTCTACCAACTGAGCTACAGTCCCTTTTTTGCAAGAACAAAAGATAAGAGCTTTTGCAGCCTAACACAACGGGTAATTTGAGGGAAAAGTGAAAATGCAGAACACTGTTAGCTGGGGAGTGACAGCTTTCAGCTTTCAGCTTCTACATGTATATCCTTTAATCGCATCTGTATGGTGCGTTTACCGTTCCAGTGGTTTTCTTCAAGTACGTAGGCTACATCAATCTTTTGCTGATCACAATTCCGCAGCTTTGGCAGATACTCGTGCATGTTAAACCCGATTGCATCAAACACGGCAGAGTTTTCCTGGCGCACTTTCATTTTTAAATGGCCGTTCCCCACTATTGTAGGAACTCCCTCAATGCAAACATTTTCACTCACAAATACCGGGCGTAAATTACCGGGACCAAAGGGCTCGAACTGGCTCAGCAGTTTCCAGAATTTCATATTTACACGTTCGAGATTCAGGTTGGTGTCTACCATCAGTTCCGGTTCAAAATCGTTTTCTTTGAGTTTCCTGTTAGCAATTTTATCAATCCGTTCCCGGAATTCTTCAAGGTTTTTCTTTTCGAGAGTCAGCCCTGCAGCAAATTCGTGCCCACCGAATTGTTCAAGAAGGTCGTCGCACTCCTTCAGCGCTTCATATATATCAAACCCTTTTACGGATCGTGCAGAACCTTTGATTTTACCTTCCACCGTACTTAGCATGATAGCCGGGCGGTAATATGAATCCACAAGCCTTGACGCCACAATACCGATCACCCCAAGGTGCCAGTCGGGGTGGTGCAGAACCATCGATGAAAGTTCGTCCACATTGTACTCATCTTCGAGCATCGCCATCGCTTCTTTCATAGTCCGGGAATCGGTGCTTCGGCGTTCTATATTAATTTTTTCGAGCTGTCGCGCATGGCGTGCCGCTGATACCTCATCTTCCGCAATCATTAATTCCACTGCGGCTGTGGCATCGCCCATTCGTCCTGCAGCGTTAATTCTGGGTCCGATCGAAAATACAATGCCTGAAGTGGATACCGATCCGACCGGCATTTTGATCAGCTTCAGCAACTCTTTCAGTCCGGTCCGCGGATTGGAGTTGATCATCGACAAACCTTCCCTCATCAGAATTCTGTTCTCTCCCACAATCGGTACTATATCCGAGGCAATGGAAATGGCCACCAGGTCCAGGTATTTAAAAGCCAGGGTTTCAGAAAGGCCGAGTTTGCGAATTACTCCCTGCACCAGTTTAAAGCCAACCCCGGCGCCGGATAATCCGTCAAACGGGTAATCACAATCGGGGCGCTTGGGGTCTAAAACCGCCACGGCATCCGGCAGTTCATCTCCCACATTGTGATGATCACAAATCACCAGATCAAGCCCTTGTTCTTTCGCGTATTTTGCTTCTTCAATGGCAGTGATTCCACAATCCACGGATACAATCAGGTCGGCGTTCTTTTCAAGTGCGAATTTAATACCATCGGGGTTAATACCGTAGCCTTCCTTAAATCTGTGGGGAATGTAGTACTCGGTTTCGAGGCCAAAACTTTTCAGAAATGTGTAGAGGATACTTGTTGCTGTTGTGCCATCAACATCATAATCCCCGTAGATTACCACTTTTTCACTGTTTCTGATCGCCTTGCAAAGCCTTAAGGCAGCGGCATCCATATCCCGCATCAAAAAAGGGTCGTGAAGATCAGTAACACCCGATCTGAAAAAAGACCGCGCCTTTGGAAATGAATTGATACCTCGTATTGCAAGCAGGCGCGCAACTTCAGGCGGTATTTTTAATTCCTGCTGTAGATCGTGGACAGACTCTTTCTGCTCAGGTTCTGCGTAAACCCATCGAAATGACATGATTAATTTCCAGTTTTGTTTTCATTTAAGAGGCAGTGGACTGTCACATCCGGAAGCCACACGGGTTTACCCGTATTTGTTACGTTAGATTAACGCAAACTGGTTACACCAATTATAAAAAAAGGTGCGCACAAAATGACATTTCTTTTCAACATAATTATTTCAGACTGTTCTATCTTTTGATTATTGGGCTGATAATTCCATAACTTTGGAAGCGCTACCATAAACAAATTTTCAAAACAACATTCTGCTTGTATAATCATGACTCACATAAAATTAACCGATAAAACCGGTACAAAGTCAGCTAAAAAGTTTCCGTTGTTCACTGAAATGGAAATTCTTGAGCACGAGCAGGTAGTGGTATGCTCCCGACCCGAAGCAGGGCTCAAGGCCATTATTGCTATCCACAATACCACACTGGGCCCCTCACTGGGCGGAACAAGAATGTGGCCTTATAAATCTGAAGAAGAAGCTATGCGTGATGTGCTCCGGTTGTCACGCGGAATGACATACAAAGCTGCAATTTCAGGTTTAAATCTTGGCGGAGGCAAAGCGGTTATTATCGGAGATCCTCAGACAGATAAAAACGAACTATTGTTTCGTGCATTCGGAAAATTTGTTGACAGCCTTGGAGGCAGATATATCACAGCCGAAGATGTGGGTATGACCGAAAAGGAGATGGAATGGATATATACTGAAACTAAGTACGTTACCGGCATCCCGAAATCGATGGGCGGAAGCGGCAATCCGTCTCCGGTTACGGCTTATGGCGTTTATATGGGAATGAAAGCAGCCGCTAAACGTGCATACGGCAGCGATTCTCTGAAAGGAAAGCGAATTGCCGTTCAGGGAGCGGGGAATGTGGCATCGTACCTGGCCGGATATCTGCACAAAGAGGGAGCAAAACTTTATGTGACCGATATTTTTGAAGAGAAAGCAAAACGGGTAGCCGGAAAAACCAACGCAGAATATGTGAAACCGGATAAAATCTACAGCCTGGAAGTGGATATCTTTAGTCCATGTGCACTGGGCGGAGTGGTAAACGACGATACCATTGACCACCTGAATTGTGACATCATCGCCGGTGGAGCAAATAATATTCTGGATGATGAAGAAAAGCACGGAAACGAACTGGTGAAGCACGGAATTTTGTATGCGCCTGATTACGTGATTAATGCGGGCGGGATCATCAACATCTCAAGTGAACTTGAGGGATACAACGAAGAAGTTGCAATGCAGAAAACGGGCAGAATTTACGATACGGTTTTGGAGATT
>PXBB01000098.1 GCA_003565735.1 Bacteroidales bacterium | reverse complement strand
TACTACAGCGAAAGCCGTATCATTGCTACGGCTTTGGATACGCAGGCAAAAATTAAGCGTTACATACAGTAAATTTTTGTTCAACGGAGATTTTTTTTGTTGCTTTTTTGTATGGGTGACAAAAAAGTAAAAGTAAAAAGATTTATGAACGCGCTTGAAGTCGTACGCAAAAGTCAAGGCTCCGCCCTGACTTGCTATAAACGTCAGTTTTCATTACGGTCGCAACCAAAGCCGTTTCGGCTGCAAGAAGTTTCTGGCTGTTTGGCCTTTAGCTTTTGGCGAAATCAGGACGATGCTGGGGAAAGCGTTTCTTAAGCTTTGGTGCATGCATTTGACGTTAATATAAAAAACAACAAACAGGACATAATGGCGCTTATTTTCCCAATTGTATGACATAATGGCGTATTTTTATTCAAAAAAGTATTTGGTATAAAAATTGAAAATAGAAATACAGAATTAAAAAAACAATAAAATTAAAGTTTAACAAAAAAAATATAGGAGGGTTTAGTTATGTCATTAGTATTAAGAAACAAGTTATTTCCAGGTTTAAGTGAGGATTTTTTTGACAATGATTTTTTCTCCAACTTTCTGGGTCAAAAGTCAAGTATGAGTATGCCGGCTGTTAATATCAGCGAAGATGCTGATAGTTTCAGGATAGAAGTAGCAGCTCCCGGCCTGGATAAAAAAGACTTCAGAATCGAGGTTAAAAACAACCTGCTGACCATTTCTTCAGAGAAACAGGAAAAGCAGGAGGCTAATGAAGAACGCTACATGCGTCGTGAGTTTAACTACTGTGCTTTTAAACGCAGTTTTGGGTTACCACAAACGGTTGATTCGGATAATATCAAAGCGAAACACAGTAACGGCATCTTGAATGTGGTGATTCCAAAAAAAGAAGAAGCCAAAGAAAAACCCATGCGTCAGATTGAAATCAAATAGCATTGGTTGGCTTAGTTAGCGCACAACATTAGAGAAAGGCGGCCTGTAAAGGGCCGTTTTTTTTTGGGGGGAAGCTATTGGTTATTAGCTTTTGGCTATTGGCTCCTTTTAGTTTTAGGTTATTATTAATGGTGTGGTTTTTTTTCTGATAACTTTGCCAATAGGAGTGGTGTGTGGGTAGCCGGCATTTATGAGTTCTCTGATAAGCTCATATACTGCTTCGGGGGGGCTGCTGATAAGCATTCCTCCAGAGGTTTGTGCATCGTTGAGCAGCATTTTCATTTCGTAAGCTATGTTTTTTTCGTAATGGCAATCAGGTTTTACATAATCTGAATTGCGAAAACAAGCACCGGGCAAGCAGCCTAATTCGCTTAACTGCAAACAGCCTTCAAAGAAAGGTATTTTGTGGGCTTGTATTTCCATGGTCACACCACTCCCTATAGCCATTTTAAGTGCATGGCCCAACAAGCCGAAGCCTGTAACATCGGTGGCTGATTTGACGTGGTATTTCTGCATGGCTTCCGCTGCTCCTTTGTTCAATTGTGTCATGCTGTCAATAACATTCTGAAGTTGAGATTCACCGGCTTCACCAATTTTGTGACCTGCCATGATAATACCGGTCCCTAAGGGTTTGGTAAGCAACAGCACATCTGAGGGCTGTGCGGCGGTATTGGTAATAATTTTATTGGGATGTACGCTGCCGGTTACTGCCATGCCGTACTTGATGGTGTTGTCCTCTATGGTATGCCCGCCCATAACAACAGCGCCGGCCTCCATAACTTTCTCAATACCACCTTTTAAGATATCCTTGAGGATGCTTAGAGGCAATTGAGCAGGGAAAGCAACAATATTCAAAACGTTAAGCACTTCGCCACCCATGGCATATACATCGCTCATGGCATTGGCGGCAGCTATGGCGCCATAGCTGTAAGGGTCTGAACAAACCGGCGGAAAAAAATCAGTCGTATGTATCAGGGCCGTGGTCTCGTTTAGCTTATAAACGCCGGCATCATCATGGTTTTCTATGTCAACCAGTATGCGGGAGTCACGGATTTTAGGCACCTCGGATAAAGCTTCATTAAGAGCTTTTGCAGGCAGCTTGGCTGCACATCCTCCGGTGGCTGTTGTGCTGAGTAAATCAAAGGTTTTCATGCCTTAATATTTTGGTAGTGTTTGTATTTTAATTGATGTTTATCTAAAAGAGCTGTGGCCTGCAACACAATAGCTTCGTCAGGTTGAACTCTGACAGCGACACCGCAGTTGCTGCTGATGGCCTTTGGTACAGGTACAATAGTATGACTGACGGCATGGCTTTTCAGCAGCTTTTCTGCTTTTAAAACAGTATGAATTGAAGGAAAGATAAAATATGAAAACAGTATTTTGTTTTGGTTGCTCATATATGTTAACTAAATATTGATTTTGTTGAAGGGGTATAAGCTGATCAGGGATATATGACTTTTGCCGCCAAAGTCAAATACTCTAAGATGTCATGCATATTAGATACTTTGCCTACGGCCAGTTGGTTTTTTTTATTGAAAAAGTCAAGGCAGGTACCGCAGACCAATATGTCCGTGCCACTTTTTTCAAGTGTTTTAAGAGCCTCCAGTGTGTCACTGTCTGTTAGTGTTAAAAAAATACCGGAATTGACAAAAATGAGTTTTTGTGGCTTTAGTGTGATTTCGGGCAAAGTGTTGATAAAAGCAGTCATAAGTATTGTGCCAAGCGCTTCGGGGCCATGCCCCATTTTATTTTGCTTAAAAAGCATGACAGGGCTTTCATTTTTTGTTGTTCCTGTGTCGCAATAAGCTTCAGCTTCTATACCGTCGGGCAGCTCTTCCTTAGCGTTGACGGCAATATAGTGTAAATGGTCTTTCTTATGTACTGATACCTCCTGCCCGTTATCCTGCAGAAAGCGCGTGACATTCTGAACAGCTGTTTCATTATCGAGGATGATTTGCAGGGATTCGTTTTGCCTGGCATTTTTCAAAGCTTTTTTTGTCATTATCAGGGGTTTGGGACATATTTGCCCTCTGGCATCAATGGTTTTCATTATGAATAATAGTTTTTAATGCGTTTATAGTGTAAGTAATATCTTCAAAAGTGTTGAACATCCCGGGGCTGCATCTGACAGATCCCTGGGGGAAGCTCCCCAGTGCTTTGTGAGCCTGTGGTGCACAATGCAGACCAGAGCGGCACATGATACCGAAGTTTTGGTCGAGTTGCTCTGCGACATAACTGCATGTCATATTTTTTATGTTAAAGGCTACTATAGGTAAATGACTGCCGGCCCATAGAGGTTCGTATATTGTAAGCTCTTCCATGTGCTGCAGCTGACTTATGAGGTGGTCAGCCAATTGTTTGGTTTTGGCATAAATGTTTTTGATACCTGTCTGCATAATGTATTTTGCTGCGGCATAGAGTCCGGCAATGCCGGGTATGTTAGGCGTGCCTGCCTCTAGCGCGTCGGGGAGAAAATCGGGCTGCGCAAAATGTTCAGACAGGCTTCCTGTACCACCACGTATAAGAGGCCTTAGCGGGTGCTTTCCATTAATACACAGAACACCAATGCCGGAGGGGCCCATCATTTTCTTATGTCCCGAAAAGACCATAAGGTCTATATGCATATCGTTCATGTTTATGGGCACAATACCTGCGGTTTGAGAGGCATCAACAAAAAAGAGTATGTTGTTTTGATGGCACAGCTTGCCGGCTTCTTTCAAAGACAACAAAGTGCCGTTGACATTGGAGCCATGGGTCATGCACAACATGCGCGTTTGTGGCGTGATGGCCTCTTTTAAAAGTGGCAAGCAGAGGGGCTTATCAGCGCTAAGTGGTAAGACAGTGAGCCCGATGGTACGCTTACTTTCCAAATCTTTAAGAGGACGCATGACAGCATTGTGTTCAAGGCTTGTCGTTATCACATGGTCCCCTTTTTTGAGCATCCCGTACAAGGCAAAATTTGCGGCGTATGTTGCATTGGCGGTAAAAATGACATTATCGGATTGAGGCACATGAAACATTTCTGCCAAGTATTCGCGTGTTTCAAACAGCAAGCGGGCTGCATGCAGCGACATGCTGTGCGCCGATCTGCCGGCATTGCCCGGGAAATCGTTCAGTGCTTTGCTCATGGCTTCAACAACAACTAAAGGCTTTGGCCATGAAGTGGTGGCATTGTCAAGGTAAACTGTCATGGATATTATTTTTGCCTTTTTCTGTTATATAATATATTGTTTCTGTTTCGGGACTGCGATGGGCTTTGATAAGGCCGGCAGCCTCCAGTATTTCTGCCAGCAGCGAACGAAAACGCTTGGTGCCGTCAAGCAGCTCTTTATAAGTTGAAATGCTCATACCATCAGGCATTGAAATAAGTTGTTCAAGAAAAATACTTTTATACTTATTGATAATGTCTGTGTGCATAAAATCATTTTGTACATAACGTATTTTACCACTGGCAGCCAGATAGTCGAAATACATTCTAAGATCGCTTTGGGTTATGTGTTTGTGTGCTGCCGCTTCTGCAATTTCTGTCCAGACAGGCTTTTCTTTGTCGTAGCTTTTAAGCGTACTTTCCAGCCAGCTGACTGCTTCCTGTCTTTTTTTATCCAGAGCCGGCTTAAAGCTGTTTAGCATCCAGCTGTCATTCTGGTTTTTTATCAAGTTTTCAGCTTCCAGATTTTTTAACAGGTAGCCTGTATAGTTTTTGGCATATCTAAAGCTTGCAAAAGTCATTTTTCCGGTCATTTCAGCAGTATTTAAGCCTTTTGGCAGTATGGGATGTGCTTTGTGGTGGGCATCAATAATTTTAAGCAGCTTTTTTTTCAATGCTTCTTCATAAGAGCTGTCGGTAAGGAGTGTGGTGTCAGCAGTTTGGCAGCTGGCAAAATCTTGTGCGTTGCTGCCAATAATATCATAGATTTTACCGGTGGTGGTGTTTAATTTTTCGGCTATTTCCTGTATGCTGAAAGGGCGGAAGTCTTTTTTTAATTCTACACTGATTAGTCCGGCCATATTATCCTGCTGCAGGGTGTTTTGTGCTAAGCTTTTAAGATGTTTAAGCAGTTTTTCAGTTCTTTTTCTATGATGCAGGGGACGGGCGTCAATGATGGTGCCACCACCCAGACTAAGGTCGGCGGAGGAAGACCTGATGATAAACTTGTCTTTGTTGAGAAGAACAGCAGCTTTGTGCAGGTGCAGTTGAACAATAGCACTTTCGCCGGGGTATATGTTGTCTTTGTCGAGGCAGTGCATGCGTGCCTGACACTCAAAAGTGCCGGAAATAAAAGTGAGGTGCGACCAGACTGAGAGGGGCGGGGCATCTTCAAAGAGTTTAATGACTGCATCAACCATAAGGGTAGGCTCTAAATTTTTATCGGACAGCAACATGCCTCTCTGAAAATCTTCTTTTTTAAGGCCAATAAGGTTTATAGCGGCTCTGTCGCCGGCCTCAATTTTTTGAACGGCTTGGCCATGCCTTTCCAATGCACGCACTCTTAATCTTTGATTGCTGCAGGGGAGTAGCAGCAACTCACTGCCGGTGCTGACTTCGCCTCCCAGCACTGATCCTGTAACAACGCTTCCAAAACCTTTTACCGTAAAAATCCTGTCAATATACATGCGAAAAACCGGGCTTTTTTCTGCATGGTTTATCTTTAGTAATTTTTTTTCTATGGCTTTGGTGAGCTTGTCAATACCGGCTCCTGTATGAGACGATACGGCTACTATTTCTGTCTCTTTGAGGGAGGTGCCCTCCAAAAACTCCATGATTTCCAGTTTGGCTATTTCAACCAGCTCTTCATCTACCAGGTCTGTTTTGGTAAGTGCTACTATACCATTTTCAATGCCCAAAGCCGTAATAATATGACCATGTTCTTTGGTTTGCGGCATAATGCCACTGTCGGCAGCTATGACAAAGAGCACCATATGTATGCCGCAAGCCCCCGACACCATGGTATTGATAAAATCCTTATGGCCCGGCACGTCCACAATACCGGCAGAAAGACCTCCCGGCAACTCCAGGTGTGAAAAACCCAGATTGATGGTGATGCCCCTTTCTTTTTCTTCTTTATGCGTATCGCAGTCTATATTCGTCAAGGCTTTTACCAATGTTGTTTTGCCATGGTCAACGTGGCCGGCTGTTCCTATTATAACATGTGACATTCTTTTGCTGCTATGTTTGAAATGTGTTGTAATATTATGGTTTTAAAATATTTTTTACAGCCGATGCTATACTTTCAATTTCGCTATCTGCTACCGTAAGCATATCCAAAAATATGTGGCCTCTTTTAAGTACTGCAAGAACAGGTATCGGCTGTTTCAAAAGTTCATGGTACATGTTTTCGGCAAAAGCTTCGCGTTGCTTGTTAGCCGCTTTTTTGGTGAGTACAACAGCATAACTTTTTAAGTAAGTGTCGGGCAAAGTACCCCCGCCGGGCTGTCCTTCAGATGCTTCAATGGTAGATTGGATATGCGATTTATCCAGTATTTTTTTAAGCTTTTCGGCTCTTCTTTTAACATCAACAGGTTTGGTGTTCAGTAGTTTATGAAAAAGAATCTGCTCTTTAAAAGTTTCACCATCAAGATAATACCTGCACGCATTTTCCAGTAAAGCAAGTGTGGTTTTGCAGACCCTTAATGCTCTGAGCATGGGTTCTTTTTTCAAGAGATCAATAAACTGCTGTCGTCCTGCAATGATGCCGGCCTGTGGCCCGCCCAGCAGTTTGTCGCCGCTGAAACAAACCAGGTCGATACCTTTAGCCAGTGTTTCCTTTACATTGGGTTCGTCTTTCAGTGCAGGGTGGTTGATTTTGTAAAGCAGTCCGGAGCCTAAATCGAATACAACGGGCAGGTGGTGTGTTTGGCCTAAAGCGACCAGATCGTCCAGGCTTACTTCCTCTGTAAAACCTTTTATAACGTAGTTAGATTTGTGTGCCTTAAAAAGAAGGGCCGTATGTGCTGTTATGGCTTTTTCATAGTCGCTCTTTTTAGTTTTATTGGTGGTGCCTACTTCCCGCATGATGCAATCAGAGGCTTCCATAATATCCGGAATACGAAAGGAACCGCCAATTTCTATTAACTCGCCGCGCGATACCAGCACCTCTTTGTTTTTGGCAAAAGTACGCAGGATAAGCATAACGGCAGCGGCAGCATTATTGACAATAAGGACGTCTTCAGCCGCAGTCATCAGCTTTATCATCTCAGCTACATGTCTGTTGCGGCTGCCTCTTTGACCTTTTTCAAGGTCAAATTCGAGGTTGCAATAGTTGTCAAGGACTTCGTAACTGTTTTTAAGGAACGCTTCTCCAAAAGGAGCACGCCCCAGGTTTGTATGTATTATGATGCCTGTGGCATTAATGGTTTTTTTCAAACTTTTGGCCTGCAGCTTTTTCAAAACCGCATTGATGTTTTTAACAATATCGCATACTTCGGGGGCAGGAGCTCCTTTAATAATTCGGGCTCTGTAATAACTTAAAGACTGGCGGATTGCATGAGCCACCAGGGCTTTACCGTAACCGGCTGTAAGCTCGCTGATTTGGGGTAATGCGAGCAACTTATCAACAGCGGGAAGGTTTTTGAGAACCTCCTGTTTTGATTTCATAACAAGTGTTTATAATACAACTTCATCTTGTTTTTTTTAGCAGAGAGAGCAGGAATCGAACCTGCCACAGTTGGTGTTATCCACCTGCTACCGGTTTTGAAGACCGGCCGGCACACCAGCACCATTCTCTCTTTTTGTATTTATAATTTCTTTATGCTGTACCAGCTTACTGCTGCCATAAAAACCTGACACTCGGCGGCTTTAGTTTTACTAAATTCGTAAATACATAAAAGCCCCCGGATGCACTATTTATAAATCTTATACAAAACTATAAAAAAAAGTTTATAAATGTGGGTTCAAATATTTTTTGATGTATGAATAGTTGGGCGTAAGTTGACCTTTATGTAAAATTAAAGCTTTTTTTATGGATTCGGGCAGCTTTATATCGTCGAAATTTTTACTATAATCGGCTGTAGCAATGGGTACCACAAAATTTTCGAGGGCTTGACTGAAAGACTCCGAAGATTCTTTAGGCAGTTCGCTGGGCAGTATGTCCACAGCCATAATCAATACGCCGGAACCTTTAAAACCTGTATGAGGCGCAGCCGTAATGGGGTCGTAAACAAATACGGGTTCCTCGATGGTTGTTGGTTGGTGTGTCGCCTCTATAGAGCCATCAGGGTCGCAAGTAATGTCGCCGATAACAATAAGTTTTGGTGTGCTGTAGGTTTCAAAAAGTTTTTTTAAATAGCTTTTGGTAAGGATACGTGGGTAGCTGGCATCCCAGTACATGCAATTCATAAGCATGGTGAGTTGTGGTACATACTTTTCGAAATCGTTAATATATTTTTGGGGATTGCTGTAGTAATCTTGTAAATCAAAAGCCGATCCGCTTTTTAGAGGCTTCACCAAATCCTTTTCTTTAAAAACCACTTTAAAAACACAGTTTTTGTTATTATCCTCCGTGGTTTTACCTTTCAGAAGCTCATCGGGAGTTATTTCTCTGACCGGTAAAAGGTCGTAAAGTTCCTGAGCACCGCCGGACACATTGCCATAGCCGGTAAATCCGGTTACCAGAGGACATAAAAAATCGGGCAGCCCGGTTTGGCGTATCGCTTTGCCAACTTCTTTAACATCTGCCATCGCTTCATTGAGGGAGTTGTATGTGCAGGCTTGTTGTA
Source organism: Bacteroidales bacterium (assembly GCA_003565735.1). GTDB lineage: Bacteria > Bacteroidota > Bacteroidia > Bacteroidales > PXBB01 > PXBB01. The sequence continues at coordinate 37,538 of PXBB01000098.1, read as the reverse complement.
CTTTCTCGAAGCAGTTGGGGTGCCCCATTTCTTTAAGCCTTTGCCCTAAAGACCACAGCGAGTTTATCATGCCGGCCAGCCCTGCATAACGACCGAAAAAGATGAGCCGGCGGCCTTTGTCATCTTCAATTTTTTCGTAATCTATCAGCTGACACGATTTTTTCATCATGGCTTTAAGCATGGGCATATTATAGGGTTGCCCTTTGATGACATGTGCAAAAAAGACATAAGTTCCGGCATGTTCGAAATAATCTTCAGGCATTTCTTTAACACCGAAAACCACGTCGCAGTGTGCGGCACTGTCAACAATTTTAGCACCGGCGGCCTCATAAGCCTCACCACCGAATATCCTTTTTGACGATTTCTCAACTTCAAATTGAACTTCAGGATGCGCTGTTGATAATTTTTTAACAAGTGCGGGCGTAACAGCGCATCTCCTTTCCATTAAATACTTATCCTCACGCCTGATACCTACTTTTTTTACCATCATAACACATTTAATATTTAACAAAACGTACAAGAGCCAAAAATAGCATTTTTTTTATCAGATGTCGCACATTTTAATTAATTTCGTTTTTGTTATTTTTTAATATTTTATGAAAACAGCTTTTAAGTATCTAAAAATATATGGTTTAATAGCTTCTGTCTGGCTGTTTTGTGCGACATATGGATATGGCCAGCGTGATGGCGCTGTATATACCGATAAGCATATAGCACAACTCAGTGACGAGGAGCTTATAAACCTGAACCTTGGCTGGCAGCTGGGGCTCGGTTTTGGAGTGTATTTTCCCGGCAGTGAAGCGGCAGCATATTACGATGGTACTCGTAACAACAATCTGAGAAACCGCATCATTAACTACAGCTATAATTACAATGATATTAAAGAGTATTTTAACCATGACTTTGAGTTAGAAACTGAAAATTTACCCCAAGATATGGGATATGAACCTGCGTTAAACATGCACTTTTTTGCGCAGTATTTCTTCAACCAGAACAATGGCATCGTGTTGGATTTTTCATTTGCGCGCCTTAAGGCTCTCGATCTTTTTGCACTTACCATTGACGACCCTTCAAATACGACATCCGAACCTACACTTGAATTTGGCACGATATGGGGACTCGAAGAAAGGGTTAATATTAATATTGGTTATATGCGTTTTTTTGGAGCTCCCAACAGGACAAAACTTTTTTGGGAAATAGGACTGAACATTAACGACAGCAAGTCCAAGGAGAATAAAGTCGAAATAGGACCCTTTACATACGATATAAGAGATTTCCAAAGTACCCAGTATCAAATGAAAGAAGGGGGACTGGGTGCGGGCTTTTTTATCACCCAGGGTGTTCTTTTTAATATTAACAAGGATTTTGCTTTGCAACTGGCAGGCAGTTACAGTATGAAAAGAATAGCCCTGCAGGAAGCGGATGAGCCTTTGAGTCAAAATTGGACCTTAGTCATGCGCATTGTTTACAAAAATCTTTTTGGAAATATACCGGCAGAGACGCGACCACTACCTTAAGTTGTATATTCGTAAAAAAAACCACATTATTTAGGCAGCTCCAGCACCTCGAGGTTTTCAATACGATCCTTGTTAATGTCGAAGCGTATCGCTGTGATTACATTATGAAAGCCATATTTGCCGGCAGCTCCGGGGTTGATATGCAGCATGTTGTACTTTTTGTCGTAAATGACCTTTAATATGTGAGAGTGCCCACATACAAAGAGGCCGGGTGGTTTTTTGTCAAGCTGTTCTTTAATACGTTTTTCGTACCTCCCCGGATACCCGCCAATGTGCGTAAGCCATACATTTAAACTTTCAACACGAAACTGCTGATCCAAAGGAAATGTTTTCCGCAGCTCGTAACCATCAATATTGCCGTAAACGCCAACTAATGGTTTGAATGAAGAAAGTTCTTCGGCAACTTTCATGCTGCCAAAATCTCCTGCATGCCATATCTGGTCGCAGCTGTCGAAAAAGGGGAAAATACGTTTATGAAGATAAGCATGCGTGTCGGATAGTAAACCAATTTTTTTCATTAGGATGGTAAAAGTGCTGTTTTATTTTAACCTACATTCTTCACAAAAGTAAGCAAAAAGATATATAAATCTAATTAACACAAAATAGGATGCATGGGCAATACCGACCAAATGGGAAAAAGAGGCATTTGAGGACTAAAAAACGGTATTCAGCTTTTTTTGGTAGCCTTATTTAAATCCTTACCGGAAATTTGCATCGTTAAATTCTGGTAAGCTTGTAACTTTTCAAAAAATCAAAACGTCTTATGCATAGAAAAAATTTTAACCATAAAAAAATCAAAACCATGAAAACATTAGTAGTAATTTTTATCTTCTCCCTTTCATTAGTGGGGTTTGCACAAGCAAATACAAATGACGTTTTATCAGATATCATTAAAAATGAAATCAAGTATCCTGACTATGCCAAAGAACAAAAAATTGAGGGTGTTGTTTTGGTCAGCTTTTTTGTTGACGGTGGCGGATTAATTCACATTGAGGAAAGTAATGCCAGCAATGACTTTTTGAGAGACTATGTTCTAAGCAGGTTGAAAAACCTGGTTATTAACCGCCAGGACAGCACTTATCAGGAACGTCATATGAAGTTTATTTTTCAGATCGGATAACCCCTTTTTCATTTTTAGTTAAACACCAGCGGGCGCCGAATGTATGGTACATACATTCGGCGCCCTTTTCTGTTCAGTAATTAAATGCTTTTTCATTGCTAAAGGCATACATAATAAAACTCAGCTGTTTTAATGTTTTTCTCTATTTTTGTACTTTACATTAAAAAGCATGATAGATGTCTTTTACTTTTAGCAGGGAGGTAGATATAGGGGGTGTTGTTATAGGAGGGTGTTCGCCTGTGAGGGTACAGTCGATGACCAACACCGCAACGCTTGATACTGCTGCTACGCTTAAGCAGTGTATAGCTCTCATAGAGGCCGGTTGCGACTATGTGCGCATAGCTACTCCGGGTATGCGAGAGGCAGAAAATTTCTTGAATATTAAAAACATCTTGCGTCAAAAGAAGTACCACACACCACTGATAGCAGATGTGCATTACAGACCCGAAGTGGCCGAGTTTTGTGCCGGTTTTGCCGAGAAAGTGCGTATAAACCCCGGGAATTATGCCGATAAATTTAGTAATGCAAAAGTAACATACGATGAAAAAGCCTATAATGAAGAGCTTGAACGTATAGCTCATCGCTTGAGGCCCCTGATAAAAAAATGTAAGGTTTATGGTACCGCCATACGTATAGGTACCAATCATGGTTCATTGTCTCAGCGTATTTTGAATCGTTATGGAGACACAGCTAAAGGTATGGTCGAAGCGACTATGGAGTTTCTGCGTATTTTTTCTCATGAAGGTTTTAAGCAGCTGGTGGTTTCTCTGAAAGCAAGCAATCCTTTGGTTATGATCGAAGCTAACCGCTTGTTGTGGGAACAGATGCTCAAGGAAGACTTGTTGTTTCCGGTGCACCTGGGTGTTACTGAAGCCGGAATGGGGGAAGATGGACGTATCAAGTCGGCTCTTGGTATTGGCACACTGCTGAAAGAAGGTATTGGCGACACCATACGCGTGTCGCTAACCGAGAGCCCGGTACAGGAAATACCTTTTGCCAAAAAAATGGTGGAACTTTATGGAGCCAAAACCCTTGCTTTGCCACAAGCAGCCGGAGAAATCATAAAACCTTTGAGTGAAGTTACCCATAATTTTTGCAAAAAACTACGTCCCAACTATCCTGTCATTGCCTTGAAAACCAATAGTATAAAAGATATACTGGCGTTGCATAAGGATAAAAATGTTCCTAAACCGGATTTCTACGGGGTCTGCTACAAGCACTTTAATGAAAGTGAATTTAGTGATGCTGAAACCCTGGACATAGATTTGCCTAAAGAAAAAATAAGCCTTGTCATTGATGTTAAAGCCTTAGCAACTTTTCATCTACCTGAGAGACTTAGCCTGTTTATAAATATTACAGGCATAGAAAAAGGCTTTCATTTAGAAAATCTTAAAAAAATTAAAAATAATAATGTCATTTTTGTGCTACGCGATGTAAGTCCTGATAAGCTCGCTGTATTCAGACAGAAAATGAGTGCCATGCCATTTACGTATGGCATGGTGTTGGAACTTAATGGCCCGGATAATGATTTTGACAAATGGCTGATTCAGGCTACCGTTGAATTTGGCAGCGGGTTAATAGCACAACAATTTGATGGTTTTTTGATACATGCGCCTGCTACAGCTCAAAAGCAATTAATTTCTGCATGCTTTGGCATACTGCAGGCCACGCGTTTGCGTATAAGCAAAACGGAGTTTATAGCCTGTCCTTCCTGCGGGCGAACAGTTTTTGATATTCAAAAAGCATTGAAAGATGTGATTCAGGCAACAGGGCATCTCAAAGGGCTTAAAATTGGTGTGATGGGGTGCATTGTTAACGGACCCGGAGAAATGGCCGATGCCGACTACGGCTATGTGGGCAATGCTAAAGGCCTGGTGAATATCTACAGGGGGCGGCAAGTACGCGCTAAAAATATTAAACCTGATGAAGCCATCTCTTATCTTGTAAATATTATTAAGAGCGATGGCAGATGGTTTGAGCGTTAAAGTGCACGATTTGCAATAAGTGTAAAAAGCAGCTTAAAATTTACGGCGGTCCATTTCTCTTTTCATTTCATTCTTTTTGAGCGTATCTCTTTTGTCATACATTTTTTTCCCTTTGGCAATAGCTATTTCTAATTTTGCATAACCGTTTTCGCTTATAAAAAGAAGTGTGGGTATCAAAGTAATGCCTACATCTTTGAGCTTGTTGCCAATTTTTTTGAGTTCTCTCTTGTTAAGTAAAAGCTTACGGTCTCTTTTAGGCTCATGATTGAATTGGTTGCCCCTGCTGTATTCGGCAATATGCATGTTCTTGACAAAGAGTTCTTTGCCTTCAAAAGCACAATAAGCGTCCGCTAGATTAGCCTTGCCCTGCCTGATAGATTTTATTTCAGTACCTGTAAGCACGATGCCGGCTGTATAAGTTTCCTGTAAGTAATATTCGAAGGCTGCTTTTTTGTTCTTGATATTTATTTTGCTGCTGTATTCCATATCAGGCAATTAATGCTGTATTTTTATTTTATGTTTTCTTTCTTTTTCTGCCGTCTTTTATTCACTGGTTTTGCGGACTGTTGCCCACCCTTAGGCTTAGGTATAGATGTCAGACGCACTTGTTTTAAAAACTTTCAACATAATTATTGTCGTGTAAGCTGTGTGGTTTTATCTGAAATCATAGGGTAAATTTTTCTTGTCTGTTTGCGAAACGATTTCGCGTCTGAGGTAACCATCTCTAAAAACGGCCTGATATAAAATTTCGCCATTTTGATCCCAGTAGGTCCATTTTCTATGTCTTAAGCCGTTTCTGTAGTAACCTTCCATTTGTTTTCTGTTAAAACGGTAGTATCTGACAAAGCGTCCTTCGGGGCGTCCTTCCACATAGTTTTGTTCATTAATTTTAAAGCCTCTTTCATCATAAAAGGTCCAGTTGCCGTGTTTTACATGCCCTTCGTAATTGCCTTTTTGCGTTACGGTACCATCAGCAAGAAACTCTTCGTATGGGCCGTGGCGCAAACCGCCTTTGTAATGAGCTTTACGCATAACCTGGCCGTTAGGATACCACAAAGTAGAAGCACCATCCATCGCGCCATCCTTGAAATGGTTTTCATACCTTTTGTTGCCTTCTTCAAAAAAACCTGTCCACTTACCATGCATAGCTCCTTTTTTATAAGTGCCTTTGTCTCTTACATTGCCATTTTCGTACCATGAGGTCCAGAGGCCTTCTTCTTTACCATTTACAAAATGCCCCTCATGAAATTTGCGGCCACTCTCAAAATAGGTTGTCCACAGGCCATTTCTTCTGCCTTTTTCAAAGGGCCCTTCCCGCCATTTCTCGCCGGTTTCGTACCAGTAAACCCAGTGTCCTTCTTGTAAGCCGTTTACAAAAAAACCTTTACTCCCTTTTTGACCATTGCGGTGGTAGAATATCCAGATACTGTCCTGGAGATCATCAACCAGCTTGCCCTCCATTTCCAAGGGGCCTCCGTCATACCACCACTGAGCATAACCATTCTTAAAACCGTTTTCAAATATTTTTACAAACTCTTTGTGCCCACTGCGGAAAAAACCTTTAACAGTACCATGCAACTGTCCATTTTTATAGTTCTGAATTTCACGTGTTTTACCACTGGGATACCATACTTTCCACTCGCCTTCGGGCTTGCCGTTTGTAACATGGCCACGTCTCTCAAGTTGTCCGTTAGGAAACCACGACTGGTTAAGACCGTTCTCAATATGGATTTTTCCCTTTTTTAAACCATCATCATACCAATACAGCCACTTGCCCGTTTTCTCACCGTTCTTATAATAGCCCTCCGCCATCTTTTGACCATTTTCATACCATGTGATCCATAAGCCATCTTTTTGGCCTTCAACTATACTGCCTTTGCTTTTCTTTTGGTTGTTGCTTTCCCAGTATTTTGTTACTACTTGTGCCTTTAGCGTTAGCGACATTAAAAGCCATGTTGCTGTTAACAAAACAGCACTTTTATTGAAAAAGGATACGAATCTCCGGTGTACATGCATAGCTATTTATTCCTTTCGATAGTAAATTTGATCAGTTTTTTTAAAGATTTTGAAGCATCATTATCTTCAAAATGATTCAGCAGTGTCATTGCTTTAACGGCATAATCATTCATTTTATTTTCTGCATACTGTATGCCGCCGCTTTCATAAACTTTCGACAAGAGCAACTCTACTTTTGCTGGGTGTGTGTTATGATTTTTGATTATATTGATGTACTTTCTTTTTTCAAGCCCTGAGGCATTTTTAAGCAAATAGATGATAGGCAGTGTTATTTTTTTTTCTTTAATATCATTGCTGTGGGGCTTTCCGGTATTGTTGAATTTTTGGTAATCGAAAAGGTCATCTTTCATTTGAAAAGCCATACCGAGATTTTCACCAAATGCGGTCATTATTTTTATGGTTTTCTCATCGGCTCTGGCCGAAGCAGCACCACAAGCACAGCAAGCTGAAAACAAAGAAGCGGTTTTGTTTTTGATAATGGTCATATAGGTTTCTTCATCAATATTAAGTTTGCGGGCTTTTTCCATTTGCAAAAGCTCACCTTCACTCATTTTAGCGACAGCACCGGAAATGATTTCGAGCATGTCAAAATCTTTGTTTTCCAGAGCTATTAACATGCCTTTAGAAAGCAGGTAGTCGCCTACCAGAACAGCTGCTTTATTTTTCCATAACGCATTGATAGAAAAAAAACCACGCCGCTTGTCGGCTTCATCCACAACGTCATCATGTACCAGGGTGGCCGTATGCAAAAGTTCTATCAAAGCGGCAGCCCTATGTGTTTTATCATTGATGCGGCCCGTCAGCAATGCCGTTAAAAAAACAAGCATGGGGCGCATTTGTTTGCCTTTGGACTTTAACAGATAAGCCGTTATCACATTAAGAAGCGGCACCTTCGATTTTATCGATCGCCGGAAATGCTTCTGAAAAGCGTCTAAATCAGAGGCTATAGGTTCTCTTATGATGTGTAACATGCGTTTTTTTTAATTTGCTAAAATACACTTTTTTGAGATAATAATGGGATATGTCCTGAAAATTGAAAAGCTGCCGGAGCAGACAGCATTGCATTTTATAAAACAATGTGCATGTAGGTGCCGACGCTATCACCTGATGTATGCCTGATGTATGTTAATGGTATGAACTCTTAAGGCGGAATTCTTTAAGCAAGGCTTTTACGTTGATTATTCTCAGCAAAAAGGCAGTGCTTATCGAAAAGAGCAACATTAACTACAGGCGTATAGGCCATGAAAAGGGGAGCCATTGAGAGAAGTAAGCCAAGAATAAGGTAATGAAAACAAAAGAGAAGAAAGAAATTAGGAAAGTGTAATTCATCTTAAATTTGAAAATTTTAACAACAAAGAATAATTGCATTAAACACATGAGTGTTTGGGTGACCAGGCTGGCATAAGCCGAGCCCAGAGCTCCCATAGCAGGAATGAGGATAAAGTTTAGTGCAATGTTGATAAGCATACCCGACAAAGCAAGTATGTTGAGGTATTTCAAGTTGCCATTGGCAGTAAGGAGGGTGCTGAATATGTTGCCTGCGGCAATAAAAACAAAACATATCATAAGAACGCCAAAGACAGGAGCAGAGAAAACCACATTGTCAATATACAGCAGGTTCATTATGTCATGTTTATAAAAGAAAGCACCAAAACCGAAGCTGACAGCAAATAGCATTATAGCTGAAAAAGAGAGCCTGAAAAGGCCGACAACATTTTCCTTTGTTTTAAGCATAAGCGAAAAGGTGGGCAGCAAAATAACAGGGAAAAGGTATGCCATCATAACGGCAGCATCGAGCAGCCTGAAGGCCGCTGCATAAATGCCCGCATCATGTGGCCCCAGTAAGCGTTCAAGCATGATACCATCCACACGGTAATAAAACATCATAAGTAAAATAAGCAAAGCAAAAGGCAAGCTTTTTTTAAATATCATTAGAAAAAATGGAACATGCCAGCGCACCCGCCTGAAGCCGGACTTATAAATAACTATAGAGGCTGCTGCTATAAAAGTGAGCAGGTATGATGCCGTTTGGGCATATACAAACCACTCAATACGAAAAGTCTGACGGGTAATATTTCCCCAGATCAAAAGACTGCAGATGCCTATCATAAGAAGCCTGTCAAGGACTGATAGCAAGCTGTCGGTTCGAAAGAGTTGCAAGCCGGTAATGTTTGACCTTAAGTAAAGTACAAATGAAGCCAAAAACTGATTGCCGCATAGTATCAGAAGCATAAAAATCTGTTGCTTCGTATAGGATACTGCATAGGCAAAAATGAGGGTAATTATGAGGTAAACGACCGATAGCAAAAACTTCATGATAACAATAGACGAAAAGTGCTTGTTGAGCAATTGCTTGTTTTGTGCTATGTTGCGGTTGTTAAAATTTGTAATGCCGGCATCAAGAAAAATATTAAACAAAAATGAAACGTTGAGTAAAGAAAAGTAAAAACCATAAGCTTCTGCACCTACGATGTTTTGAACTGTTCTATCAATACCAAAAATCCAGAATGGTTTTATGAGCAAGTTAAGCAAGAGCAGCAAGCCGATGTTGGTTAGGAATCTTTTCTGCATTTGTTTTTCAGGATTTGCTAAAAATGTGATTTTTGATGATCTTGTTTAAGTTAAATCACCATCCTGTAGCATCTCGGATGGGGTTTCAAGTAAATTTTTAACACTTACTATAAAACCAACGGACTCTTTGCCGTCAATAATGCGGTGGTCGTAGGATAAGGCCAGGTACATCATAGGCCGGACAACGATTTGTCCGTTTACGACAACAGCCCTGTCTTTAATAGTATGCATACCCAGTATGGCGCTTTGTGGCGGGTTGATTATAGGCGTTGACAACATGGAACCAAAAACACCACCATTTGTTATGGTGAAAGTGCCACCGGTCATGTCGTCTATGCTTATACTATTATTTCTTGCTTTTTCTGACAGTTCTAAAAGTTTTTTTTCTATCTCGCTTAATGAAAGCAACTCGGCATTACGTATCACAGGAACCATAAGTCCCTTGTCGGTGCTCACTGCAATGGAAATGTCTGCATAATCGTATGTTATGATCTTATTGTCGTCAATAGCAGCATTAACCTGAGGGAACTCTTTGAGTGCCAAAGTTGAAGCACGCACAAAAAAGGACATAAAGCCCAGTTTGACATTGTGCTTGCTTTTAAAAGTGTCCTGGTGCTTGTTACGCAACTCATCAATAGCCGACATATCAACCTCATTAAAAGTAGTGAGCATGGCCGTTTGATTTTTAACAGCTACCAGGCGCTCTGATAACTTGCGGCGCAACATGCTCATCTTGCTGGTCGTGCTTTGGCGCATCTTTTGATTTTGGATATAGCTTTCAACTTCTTTGCGTTTTATCTTGTCGGAAGCTTGCTTATTAATATTTTGTGGGTCTATGTTTTCTAATACCATCATTTGTTTTGCCAAGGGTGTGGCATTAACAGAATCTTTAGGAAGCTGTTTTTCTGTTTTTGTTTCAGTATCAGGCTTAGGGTCGTGAGGGGTTTCTTTTTCAGAAGCTTTCGGCTTATGGGTAGCTTTTTCTTCGCTTGCTTTTGATGGCTCTACGCTTTGTTCGCCACTTTCTATTTCGGCAATAACAGCACCTATTTTAACAACTTCGCCTGCCTTGACAAGAATTTTTATACGACCTGATGCATCTGCACTGATACTGATAGTTGCTTTTTCAGAATCAATTTCTGCAATTTCATCATCCTTTTCTACATATTGACCATCCTCAACAAGCCACTGTGAAATTTCTGCTTCTGTAACAGACTCACCAATAGATGGAACGCTTACTTTTATCCCCATTGGTATGGTTTTTTAATTAAAAAAAAATAAAAATAACACTTATTTAGAAGTACAAATGTACATTTTTTATTGCAACAGCTTATGCACTTGCTTAATTAAAATACTTTTTTATTTCCCTGGTAACACATTGAATTTTGCAATTGCTGCAAACATTTTCACAATCACAGCCATTAAAAGCTTTGGACATTATTTTTTCTTGTTGCATAAAATGAAATTTGCTGGCGCCTGTTGCAGGGCTGGCACTGGCAGGTCGCGACACGAGCCTGAGTTTGGTATGGTTCATTTTATTAGAAAAATAATGCCAAGCGCCCATATTTTCGGGTTCTTCTTGTACCCAAAGAACCTCACCGGCTTTTTTAAAATTTTCCAGTGATGCTTTTACTTCGGCATAGGGAAAAGGATACAATTGCTCTAAACGTACTATGGTTGTGCTGTGATATGCATGTTGTTGACGGTATGCTTCAAGGTCATAGTAAATTTTTCCACTGCAAAAAATCACACGCTCCACAGCATCCGTATCTACATTGTTATCGTATATTACAGGAAGGAAAGAACCTTCAGATAAATCTTCAAGCGTGGCCGTGCAATCAGGGTGGCGCAAGAGGCTTTTGGGGGTAAAAACGATGAGGGGCTTACGGTATTTGTTGTGCATCTGCAAACGGAGCAGATGAAACATATTTGAGGGTGTGCTCAGGTTGGCTGCTATAATATTTTTGTCAACACAATAGTTAAGAACCCTTTCAATACGTGCGCTCGAATGTTCGGGCCCCTGACCTTCATAAGCATGTGGCAAAAATAAAACCAGACCGTTCATCAAACGCCATTTTTCCTCAGCCGTAAAAATAAACTGGTCAAAAATGACCTGAGCAACGTTGCTGAAATCTCCAAACTGTGCCTCCCAAATAGTTAATGTGCCGGGGCTTCCCATGGCATAACCATACTCAAAGCCCAAAACACCATATTCAGATAACAATGAATTGTATATTTGGAATTGTCTTTTGTGCTTACCCATAGCTTTAAGAGGGCTGTATTTTTCTTCAGCATCTTCAATGGTGAAAACAGCATGGCGGTGCGAAAAAGTCCCTCTCTCACAGTCCTGACCACTGATACGTACATTATAACCCTCTTCAAGCAAGGTGGCATAACAAAGGTTTTCTACCATACCCCAGTCCATTTTGTTTTCTTTAAAAACCATATTGTAACGTGCACCAAGAAGCTTTAATGACTTGTGAAAGAGTTTCTTGCCATCGGGTGTCTGGCATAGGGATTCAGCCAGCTTTTTGAGTTTTTCAGCAGAAACCCGGGTGTCGGGTTCAAAATTTTTATACTTATCGTAATCAAAACCTTGCCACCTTTTCTCAAGAAAATTAGTTATGAAGCCCTCTTTAAAATCTTTTGATGTGTTAAAACAGCTTTCATACTTTTCTTTAACCTTAGCCTCTATTTCCTTTATTTTCTCGCTATGATTATGACCTTGACTGTTGAGCTTATCCAGATAAATAGTAGCCGGGTCAGGGTGTTTTTCAATGGCTTTGTAAAGTAAAGGTTGTGTAAAGCGTGGCTCATCACCTTCGTTGTGGCCGTATTTGCGATAGCAAAGCAGATCAATAAAAACATCCGTTTTAAATTTTTGGCGGTATGCCACAGCTAAAAATATGGCATAAATAACGGCTTCCACATCATCTCCATTGACGTGAATAATGGGCGACTGAATGGTTTTGGCAACATCGGTGCAATAAACACTGCTGCGTCCGTCGAGATAGTTGGTTGTAAAGCCGAGTTGATTGTTGATGATAAGGTGTATGGTGCCGCCTGTCTTATAACCGTTCAGCTGAGCCATTTGCAGGACTTCGTACACAACGCCTTGTGCTGCTATAGAGGCATCACCATGTATAAGAATTGGAAAAATACGGCTGTTATCGCCCTCATAGTCGATATCTATATTGGCACGCACCAGTCCTTCTACAACACTATTTACAGCTTCCAGATGCGAAGGGTTAGGGCAAAGGCTGATTTTAACTTCTTTATTGTTTTTTGCGGTAAACTCATGTGTGTAGCCCAGATGGTATTTAACATCGCCCAACAAGGTGTGGTCTGCGTATGCACTGCCGGCAAATTCGCTGAAAATACTGCTGTAAGGTTTTTTTAAAATATTGGCCAGAACATTAAGCCTGCCTCGGTGCGCCATGCCAATAATAAATTCTTTACTGCCACTGTCAGAGCCTTCTAAAACAATAGCGTCAAGAGCAGGAATAAGCGCCTCGGCACCTTCCAGAGAAAAACGCTTCTGACCGGGGAAGCGCTTGTGAATAAACTTTTCAAAAGAAACCGCTTTATACAAGGATTTGTAAATGTTAAGCTGTACCTGTGGCTCGAAGCTTAAAGTGTTCTTGCTCTTTTCCATGCGCTCCTTTAGCCAGTTGAGTTTGTACGGGTCCCGAATGTACATGTATTCTATAGCAAATGAGCGACAATAGGTATCTTTCAGATGTTGTATGATGGTTCTTAGGCTTGAAGGTGGCAGACCAATTTCTGTAGCAGCAGCAAATGTTTGGTCAATGTCTGTTTCTTCAAGACCAAAATTGGCCATGTCTAAATCGGGTGTATATGTGCGCCTGCGCCTTACAGGATTGGTTTTTGTAAATAAATGTCCACGCTCGCGGTAAGCATTAATTAAGTTAATTACCTTAAACTCTTTTGATGAAAAGTCTTTTGCATCTGTTGGATTAAATTTTGTCAGAGCTATGTCAAAACCATCAAAAAAGTGACGCCAGCTTTTTTCTACTGAATCAGGATCGGTGCGGTACTTGGCATACATGTTTTCAATCTGATGGTGGCTTAGTGTATTTAAATATGATAACTTCTTCATTAAAAACTTGTTAAGATTATTATGATGCAAATATACACATTTACGGTTGTTGCTCTAATAAAAAAGCTTTGCATTTTGGCTTATGGTTTATGATAAAGTTTTTTATATTTGTAGGTAGATAATTTGACCCTAATTATGTGTGAGAATTTATGATAGAAGTCGGAAATTCTGTGTAAATTGTCTTTTTTGTGAATTAAGCATATCACAGTATGTTTTATTCATTGAAATGAAATGTTTGATTTTGAAGCATTAATGACTGCTCAGATTTCTTATGGCATAATTGTTTACAGGGGCTTACTAATTTTTTTTGAAATAAATAAAGGTTAATACAATTAAAATATAACGAAAACAATCATTTATGAAAAAGGTTTATATCTGCGATGCTGTACGAACGCCTGTTGGTCGTTATGGTGGTGTTTTATCGGCGGTTAGGACTGACGATCTGGCTGCTGTTCCTTTACGGGCACTTTTAGAAAGGAATTCGGGTCTGGATCCCCAGTCAATTGATGATGTGATTCTTGGTTGTGCCAACCAGACCGGAGAGGATAACCGCAATGTGGCACGTATGGCTTTGCTTTTGGCAGGTTATCCTGAAACTGTGCCAGGCGCGACTGTCAACCGCTTGTGTGGTTCGGGTATAGAGGCTGTTGGACAGGCTGCCAGAGCCATCAAAGCCGGCGAGGCGGAAATTATTATCGCCGGAGGCGTCGAAAGCATGTCACGTGCTCCTTTTGTAGTGGGCAAATCCGGTAAAGCATTTGCACGTAACCAGCAAATGTATGATACCACTATGGGCTGGCGTTTTGTTAATAAAAAACTTGATGCCATGTATGGTACGGAAGCCATGATTCAAACAGCAGAGAATATAGCTTTAGATTTTAACATTTCACGTAAGGTACAGGATGTTTTTGCGCTGCATAGTCAAACAAAAGCATTGAAAGCGCAGCAGGATGGCCGCTTAGCACAGGAGATTGTGCCCGTTACAATACCAAGTAAAAAAGGTGCTCCCATTATTGTTGATACTGATGAACACCCGCGCGAGACCTCATTAGAAAAACTCTCAACGCTCAACCCTGTGTTGCCGGAAGGATCAATCACAGCAGGCAATGCATCGGGTCTAAATGATGGTGCAGCCGCTGTATTATTGGCGTCTGAAGATGCTGTCGAAAAATACGGCTTACAGAAACGGGTTGAAGTGAAAGGCATGGCTGCAGCCGGCGTTTTGCCACGTATCATGGGTATGGGGCCGGTGCCTGCTACATATAAGTTATTGCAAAAACTGGGTGTCGGTTTGGACAGCGTAGATATTATTGAAATAAACGAAGCTTTTGCTGCACAGGCAATAGCTTGTATCCGCGAATTAGGATTGAAGGAAACCGATGAGCGAATAAATGCCAGAGGCGGTGCTATTGCATTGGGACACCCCCTCGGAATGAGTGGTACACGTATTATAACCACTGCTTTTTATCAGTTGATTGAAAAAGAAAAAGGGATGGCCCTTTGTACGATGTGTATTGGCGTAGGGCAGGGGATAAGTATGCTTATAGAAAATATATAAATGCCACTTTTTATCCGATTATTTAGTTTAGACTAAGAGTAAAAGCTTAATAGTTTATATGTATTTATTTTATTTAATGATAAATATTTTTATAGTTTTGTTATTTGTAGTTTAATTCATAAGAAATGTTTAAAAATTTAATACCAATGACTGATTTTTTAAAGATACTTTTGGCACTAACATTATTTGTATGTTTTGAATCTATAGCTCAGGAGCGATTCATGAGAAGTGACGAATTGATTAGACGTGGCATTGATATGCATGGCAAAGAGCAGTACGAAGAGGCTCTTAAGTATTATTATAAGGTTGATATGGCAGATACCAATTATTTGCTGATGCTTTATGAGGCCGGTTTAACTTATTATCAGATGCAAAATTATGAGAAAGCTATAAGCTACTTTGAAAAAGTGATGAACAAACAGCCGCATTTTGGTTTTTTTGTATATACAGCATTAGGCAGCAGCTATGATGATATGGGTTTTGCTGAGAAAGCTGTTAAAATCTTTAAAAAAGGTCTTGAAAAGTATCCGCACAATCATTTGCTCCACTATAATTTAGGGCTCACCTATTATCGCATGAACAAACATGAAAAATCACTGGATTATATTAAGAAAACACTAGCTCTCGACCCTTATCATTTAAATTCGCACAACTTGCTTGGCAAAATAGCAGCCTCACAAGGACATGTGACTCATGCCATGATGAGCTGGACAACCTATTTGCTTATCAGACCCCAGGGAAATGTTTCCAGAAACATTCTGCTGCAGCTCGAAAGGCTCTGTGAAGGCTCTTTAACCATGGATTTAACATGGGATGGCCCGAAAAACCTGACCCCAAACAGTTTCAGCGAACTGGATTTCATTATCAACTCTAAAGTGGCCTTAAACCCCAACTACAGAACGCCTGTAAAAGTTGATGCCGCTCTGGTTAAACAAATAAAGTTGATGCTCGAAAAATTTGAATATGAAGAATCTGATAATGATTTCTGGATGAATTTTTACGGTCCTTTCTTTCAGGTTATCAAAGAAAACAATTTTTATGAACCTCTGGTATATTATATCTTAAATTCAGCGCATATTGATGAGGTCAACAAATGGAAAAGAAGGATACGCAATCAAAACCGCATCAATGAATTTGTTGATAAAACGGATGCCTATATTGAGAAAAACAGAGCACTGCGAACTGTTGAAATTGATGGTGAAGAGATGGCACTTAAGGTATGGTATTATGATGGGCGCTTAGTAGCTTTAGGTAATGCCGTTGATGACGATCCCAATAAAAGAATAGGCTATTGGCAAATTTATTATTATAACAATGGCAATCTGAATCTCGAAGGCAGATATAACGAGAATCATAAAAGCGAAGGCGAATGGAAAGTGTACAATGAATACGGCCAGATTGATATTATTGAACAGTATAATGAGGAGGGGCTTTTACACGGTAAAGTGGTAAGCTTCTACGACAATGGACAGGTGTATTCCGAAATTGAGTTCGAAAATGGCAACTATAACGGAGATGTCATGTTTTATTATTATTGTGGTGCGCGCAATCAAAAGTCTTTCGTGAAAGATGGTGCTCTTGATGGCGTATCTAAGAACTTTTCATACAAAGATACTCTTATTGAGAAAGGTTTTTATAAAGACGGGCAGCCGGAAGGCAGCTTGGTTACTTATCACAATAACGGCGTCATCAAAAGCAGAGCTTTTTTTGAAAATGGGATGCATAACGGCACATATAAGGAGTTTAATAATGAAGGCTTAATTGTGACTCAAGGAACTACCAAAGAAAATGCTGCTGTTGGTGAATGGCGCTACTTCTTTAACGATGGAAAACTTAATAAAATTGAAAATTTTAACGATAAAGGTGATTTGCATGGTAAAACACTTACTTTTGATAAGGACAGTGTGCTTACCAATGAAAGAAAGTATAATAACGGAACACTTTTGTGGGAAAAAATTTACGACCATGATGGCTTATTGTGGAATTATCTGGAATATGGAAGTGATGAAACTTTTAACAGAATTATTTACTATGACAAACAAGGTCAGGAAATAGCCAACTACCGTACATCAAGTGGTACAAATAATGTGACAGGATACCTGCCTACCGGAGAGAAGCGTTTTGAAGGCACCATCATTTCCGGTAAGAGAACAGGAAAATGGACCTATTATTTTAAAAACGGCGTAAAGGAAACAAAGCACCACTTTCTCAATAATAAAGAAAATGGGCTTATGAAAGATTATTACATTTTTGGTCTATTATACAAAAAAGGGCCTTTTAAGGATGGTCAAAAGCACGGGTATTTTAAAACATGGTTCCGAAATGGTTATTTATCTTCTGAGGGCTGGTACGAAAACGGTCAAAGGCATGGCCTCTGGAAGTTTTATTATCCTGATGGTTCGCTTAAAGATAAGATGTTTTACATAGATAATCAGGTGTATGGTCCTTCAAGAAATTATTCCCCCACCGGTCTGCTTTCCAACATCTTTGATTCGCGCGATGGTAAGGTTTACAACATTACTTATTATGACACAACAGGCCGCACAATTTCTTCTAATACTTTTGAAGACGGCAACGGGCAACTACGGATTAATTATCCTAACGGTAATAAACGCTTTAGCGTTAACATAGAATGCGGAAATTTTGAAGGTGAGGCTGAATGGTTTTTTAATGATGGTAGTACAGAAAGCAAATTTAATTTCTTTCATGGTCAAAGGGAGGGGCCTTATGTTTCTTATTATAAAAATGGTGACATGAGGTCCAAAGGTCAATATAAAAATGGCCTGCAGCATGGCGCGTGGCATTTCTATTTTGAAGAACACAGTGATCAGATAAGTCGCAAAGGTGTTTATGAGCAGGATGACAGAGTAGGTGTTTGGTACTGGTACTGGCCAAATAATGAAAAAAGAATGTCTATTACTTACCATGATGGTAACTGGCAAGGTCCTTACAGGTTATATGATAACACCGGAGCTTTAATGGTAGAATATCTTTTTGAAAACGATGACATAATGTCCTACAGGTATAAGCAAATGGACGAATCTTATACCAAGCCATATGAAGCGCATTACGGCAATATTCAAGTTGAAGCTTACTACAGTAACGGGCAAAAGTCGGTAAAAGAAAACTTCAGAGATGGTTACAGGCATGGCAATCAAATAATGTATCACAGTAACGGTAATCTTATGAGCAAGATAAGCTTTGTCAACGGACAAAGGCATGGAACAGCTAAAACCTACTACGATAATGGTCAAATCGAATCAGTGCTCAACTACTATTATGGTGTGCTTAGTGGTACATGCGAATACTACCGCCGCGATGGTTCGCAACTCAAAACAATGGAGTATCTGATGGGCGATCTCAACGGCTGGGTAACACACTTTGATGAAAATAATAATCAAGTTAAGAAAGAATTTTACTGGAATGATTATCAGTATGAAGAATAAACCAATTATTTACCTGACAGGAATTTTGTTTTCTCTGGCCTTATGTGTATCAGATATTACTGCTCAGGAAATGCTTAATTATTACGCCGAAAAATACCCCGGCGCCCTTGGAGTGAGGCTTTTAAGAGAACAAACTGTAACTATCGACATAAGAAGAGGCGCTTTGAAAATAACAAAAGACCATTATGATGAGATGTTGCATCTGGCAGAACAATCGAGGGTGTTTACTTCAAATACCGTTTACCATTCAGGCTTTTCTGTTCTTAAAAACTGGGATGCTTACACCCTTGTGCCACGGCGCATGGGACATAGGAAAATAAAAGTAACCGACTACAGCGACATCACCAGCGACCGTGATGGTGTTTTTTACCACGACTCTAAAGAGCGGCGGCTTACTTATCCCGCTGTAGGACGTGGTGTCAGAACAGTTTTAGCCTATCAGAAAGAATATAAAGAACCCAGACTATTGTCTCCTTTCTATTTCCAAAGTAATCTCCCTGTCGAAAAAGTTGTCATGCGTATCAAAGCCCATAAAAATGTCCAATTAAAACACGTTTTGTTGAACACGGATAACTGGGATATCATTCATACAACAGAAGAAAGAGGACGGTTCAAAATACACACCTGGGAGCTAAATCAGGTAAGACCTTTGGTTATACACAACAATGCGCCGGCTTTACCTTTTTATGCACCTCACTTAATCTACTACATCGAATCGTATGAAATTGATGGCGCATCTGTTCCGGTTCTGAAAAATCTTAACAGCCTCAACAACTGGTATTGGTCGCTTTTTGAAAATGTAATCTTTATTGAAGATGAAGCTTTTGAAGATATCTTAAAAACCATCATTCACCAAGAGGATACGGAAAAGCAAAAAGTGCAAAATATTTACGACTGGGTACAGCGTAATATCAGATACATAGCTATCAACGATGGTATGCGCGGTTTTGTTCCGGACAACCCCTTGTCTGTTCTCAGAAATCGTTATGGCGATTGTAAAGATATGTCGGTATTGCTGCATGCACTGCTTTTCAATGCCGGAATAGAGAGCCATTTAGCTCTGATAGGTACAAGAAGTAAAACATACAGATACACACAAATACCTACGCCCATAACCGACAATCATATGATTGTAGCCTATAAACCTGAACCGGGCCGTACTGTTTTTCTTGATGCCACTCAGGTGCATGGTGTATATGGCCTTAATCCCCGAAATCAGCAAGGCAAAGAAGTGCTGATTACTATGGGGGAAAACCGCTTCGTTATTGATACGGTTGCTGTTGAAAAACCCTATGTGAACCTCACCACAGATACGGCTTCTTTTGTTATAAACAACCACAGGCATCTGCATGGCAGTGGAATAAAACGCATGCATGGCTACCCTAAACAAACAGCCACCCGACGCCTTTTGGGTAAAAGTAAAAACCGACAGGATGCTTATGTGAGAGGGTTGCTCGCTAAAGGTGGATGGAAGTACCATATTGATGACTATCATTTACGCCACTTGGATGATAATAAAAAAGAGCTCATTATAAAGTATGATTGTCGTATTGAAGATTATGTAACTGCAACGGATGATAATTTGTTTGTAAATATGAATTTTGAAAGAAGACTGCAAAACGATTTTATTGATGTGGAAAGAAGACAAGTACCAGTAGAACACAGTTTCAAATACAAGCACAAATCACACTTTATGGTTCAGCCCCCTTTGGGCTATATGCCTGATAAATTGCCGCAAAACAGAAGCTTTCATAACGACAAGTTCGGCTTTAAAATTACATACGAGAAACTTAATGACCAGGCCGTGATGTCAAAAGAAATATTTCTGAATACACTGTTGGTTGAACCTGATGATTTCGAAGAATGGAACAATTTTATAAGGTCTTTAAATAACGCTTACAGAGAAAGTGTCGTTTTTCGAAAAATCCCATAAATTTTGAGCATCATAGCATATAAAACCATAAAAACAACAAATTATGAAAATTCTATTACTTACTTTGGCTTTAGCAACGGGCATGGCCTCTTATGCCCAAATTTGGGATATCGATAACTACAGTTGGGAAACCGAAAGAGTTCTCTATGAGCTTGACACTGCTCAGTTCGAAGAGCCGGCCATAAAGATTTTACAAAAGAGTATCATCGAAACAAACTATTTGGATGATGAAAAAACACAGCTCGAAACAAGGATGATGTACCATAGAATTTATAGGGTAAACCAGGCAGCCGAAATAAGCAACTATAACAGGGTGTATATTCCAGTCGGTAGCGGAGAAGAAGTGTTAAAGCTTAAAGCCCGCACAATAAGTCCCTCCGGTTTAATTACAGAAATGGATTTGTCCGATATTCGGGAGATTGTGGATGAAGATGAAGTTAATTATAAAATATTTGCTATCGAAGGCGTAGAGGAAGGAGGTGAAATAGAGTACATATACGTGGTAAGAAGAAATTTCTTTCGCTTTGGGAGTATTTTCCTGCAATACTCAATACCCATGCTGGAAGCATATTTTACCTTTATAACGCCGTCGAACCTGGTATTTGAAGCTAAAAGTTACAATGGTCTGCCGGAACCTGTTGATACTGTAATCAACGATAGAAATTACTTAACTGTTGTCGCTGACAATATTCCTGCTTTGTTGTCGGAACCTTTTACCTTTAGATCGGCTTTCAGAAAACGTGTTGAATTCAGATTCTCATACAATACTGTTCGCGGCAGACAAAAATTGTTTACCTATAATGAGGCCGCTCAAAATATTTTTAGCAATATTTATGATTTTAATTCTTCTGAAAAAAGACTGCTGAACAGGGCTTTGAGAAATGCTAATTTTTCAAGAAATGATACGGAACATCAGAAACTGATAAAGATAGACACTTATATCCGTAATAATTATTACATAAACGCAAGACTCGAAGACAGTGATATCAGATCCACGCTTGATATGAAGATGACAACACGCAATGGGTACTTGCGACTTCATTCAGGTCTTTTTGAAGCGGCAGGCATAGAAAGCGAAATCGTTTATACTACAGACCGTTCAGAAAAGCTTTTCGATCCCGATTTTGAAACATGGAACTACCTCTCTGATGTGATGTTTTATTTTCCATCAACAGATAAGTATATCGCTCCTTTCGATGCCATTACACGTTATGGTTTTATACCCTACGAATATGAAAATAACCATGGCTTATTTGTGAGAAAAATAAAAATCGGCGACATGGAAACCGGCATAGGTGAAGTGCGTTATATCAGACCGGCACCATCATCGGAAAATGCTCATAACCTTTACATTGATGTTGCATTTACCGAAGATATGATGGCCAATAAGCTTTCTCTTAAAAGTGAAATTAGCGGACAAACAGCCATTTTGCGCTTCTCTTTCTACCCTTTTATGGATAAAGAAGAACAGGAAGAGCTCATAGAAGATGTGTTGACGTATTATATTAAAAATGCTGATGAAAAGAATCTTGAACTAAAAACGCCCCTTGAATACCCGCTTACCTACGACCCTGTAATAATCGAAGCTGATGCTGTAACCTCCGAGTTTATTGAAACCGCAGGCGATAGGATACTGTTCAGGCTGGGTGACCTTATAGGCAGGCAAAGCGAATTGTTTGCCGATAAAGAGCGGACAATGCCTGTGGAAAATACCTTCAACCGCTCTTACTTGCGCGAAATAAATCTGAAAATGCCAGATAATTACAGCATTACCAACCTTGATGATATTATCTTTGATGTTGTTACCGTTGAAAATGGTACTGAAATTTTTTACTTCAAATCATCCTATACTATCGAAGATAATGTCTTAAAGGTACTTATTTCCGAAGCTTATGAGCAAATGTCATACCCTGTCGAGAAATTTGAAGACTTTCGAAAAGTTATCAATGCGGCAGCCGATTTTAATAAGGTGGTTCTTGTTATGGAGCCTGTATGATACGGTTTGTTCGTATATTCTAAAATCCGCAAAACCCTTAACAACTATGGTTTAAAAACAATTACTGAAATACGACTTTGTATCTTCCCGTGACTTGTTTATTTTCAATAACTTCTACGAAATACATACCGGCCGGTAGCTTGCGGCGTTTTATTTTTACCGAAGAAGCGTCACTATAAAAGGCTTTTATTTTTACACCCTGACAATTATACAAAATAAAACGGGCCTTATTGTTTGTCTGTGCGCGCTTAATGTAAAAGGCTTTCTGTGCCGGATTAGGATAAATCTGGACAGCTTCCTGCTTTTGGGGCTGTTTTTGAGATGACGTTACCAACAGAACATCAAAGTATATATCATCGCTTGGTGTAGCAGGTGCTGTAGCATAACCCACATAGTAATCCAATCTGTAAGAACCGGCTTCAAGAACGCCAAGGCTTATGGTATCTATAGAATTACATATGGCAGGCAGCATGCCCTGTTCATGAAATACAAAAACATCAATCAATCCGGGGGTAATTGTGTCATTAATATCATATTGAATCATGTCACATGACATGTTCGGGAATAATACATCTGCTATGAGCAAAATGGTGTCTCCTACTATCGGAGCAGCCGGCGAAATGGATAATTGATTTACTGTTTGAGACTTTAGAGATAAGGCTGAAAAACCTATAAAAAAAATGAAAATGAAAGATAAAACACGTTTTTTCATAATTGTATATTTTTAGTGAATTTGAATGACCTTATATAGACTGATTATAAGCTTTTTAAACCAAATATATGCATGCAATCAGCAGCACAAACCAACGCCAAAGTATATGCTAAACGCATACCCTCATGCAAATATATGAAAAATTAAAATAATTTCAAAAAGTTCTTACCAATAAAAAGGAATTACATACAAAACAACGGACTGTAGTGGGTTTAAGAAAGAGAAAAAAAGGAATTGCTATTGGGCTAAGGCTTCAAAATCAGACGGTTTAAGACCTGTTTCGTGTTTGCCACCGGCCACATGTTCATCCATATAATAAACCTGACCGCTTTTTGCCGAAAGGATAAACTTCCAGACCCTGCCTCTGTAATTATTTTCGTAGGGGGCAACAGTATGAACAAACAGAATGTCCTCTGCATTTTCGATTGCCTTTTCAAGTTTATCGCGGTCAACAATTTTGAAGTCATGGCCATATATTTGTCTGATAGAATTTTCAGTTTTAATATTGTCAGACAAATCTTCGGGTGTCAACCATAACTGCTTGGTTTTAACCAAATGTGTAAAGTTGTTATGGTCGTTGATAAGCTCTCTGGGCGAACTTATTTGATTATCAGCTATCACTTGAATTTGGTATTGAATAAACCTGAGAAGAGCAGGCAGCTTATGTAAATATTTATCCTCATCGTCACCTTTGTAAACTAAAGGAACCGAACCCAGATCTGGCATATCATTGATGTCTCTTCCCCGCTTTCCAAGTACGATGTTAAGCATTTCTACTATCGTTTCCTGACGGCGTATGCTTATGCTTGCATCTGAAATGATAAGAAATGAATACGCACTGTTTTGACGTTTTTCATTGAATGCAGAAGCCTCGATAATGCGGTAGGGGGTTATCTGCCAGCTCTTTTGAGCGGCATTTTCTATATAGGTGTTGAAAAATGAAAAAGGTCTGCCATGCTTTACTATTAATGTTTGGGTGTTGAAAAACTGGTTGACTTCCCGGGGGGTGGCCATTTCTACCTGAGCATTTGCAAACAGACTGATTACAAAAGTTGATATGATTAAAAAGGGGGCAGACTTATATGTCATAATTTATGGAGTATTAATGGTTTTTTTTGTAAGTTTGTTGCGCTTCATACAATTTTATTAAATAACTGATTCTAAAGTAATATATTTTGTTTTTCAGAAAAAAAACATATCAGGGAGGCGCCTCACCCAATTATTTGGCATGGCTGCGTTTTAAAAAAAATAAGCTGGCGATGAGTTTCCTTGCTGTCGTTTCTTTTACAGCTTTCATAGCTGTTTTGGGTTATGTTATTACACCGGACTCCACACCTTATGCCAATGAGCAGTTTTTGGAATTTACGGCTCAAAAACCGGGCTTCAGGGCTTCTATTCTCAATGTGCATAAAAATGAACACACGCCAAGGGTGCATTTTTTTAGAAGAATGTTTTTCGGACAAAGAAACCCCTATACACCTATCCCCTTTGATAGCTATCACTACGATGAGGATTATATAGTGCTAAAGGTTATTATTGATGAGGATAAAGACATCATTGTCCCCCGGCGCTTCAGGATGGCAGATGTGGTATATCCGTTGTCAATTACAGACAGCCGTTATGATTTTGATGGTGGGTATGTCTCTTTTGTTGATATTGATGAACAAGCACACAGCATTGAACTAAGCGATCTTAAAAAGAAAGTTGAAAATTATCATTTAACCACAAAGCGATTTCTTTTGGGTACCGATCGTTTTGGCAGAGATGTCCTCAGCCAGTTGATAATTGGTGCCAGGGTTTCCTTGTCTGTTGGTTTTATTGCTGTTTTTATTTCGCTGCTCATTGGTATCACTTTAGGTGCTGTTAGTGGTTATTTTAAAGGCTGGGTCGATACTGTTATCGTTTGGCTTATCAATGTGGTGTGGTCAATACCGACACTGCTGCTGGTTATTGCAATAACATTTGCGCTGGGCAAGGGCTTTTGGCAAATTTTTGTGGCTGTCGGGCTGACCATGTGGGTAGAAGTAGCACGTGTAGTAAGAGGCCAGGTGTTGAGTGTGCGCGAAAAAGAATATGTTGAAGCCACCAAAGCATTGGGTTATGGCAGTTTTAGGATAATCTTCAGACATATTTTGCCCAATGTTATCAGCCCCGTGATTGTTATCTCTGCTGCTAACTTTGCCTCAGCTATTCTCATCGAAGCCGGATTGAGTTTTCTTGGTATTGGCGTGCAACCGCCTATGCCATCGTGGGGTACCATGATAAAAGAGCATTACAGCTATATAATCCTGGACAAAGCTTATTTGGCCATTTTGCCGGGCTTGGCTATTATGTCAATGGTTATGGCATTTATGATTATTGGCAATGGCTTGCGCGATGCGCTTGATGTAAAAACCGTCAGTCTCGGTAAATAATAATATTGGTAAATTACAGGAATACAGGATTTAACATAATGAGAACCGCATGATGAATAAGGCTATGAAAATACTTTTTATTGACAAAACACATCCTGCTCTTAAGCAAAGGCTCGAACAAATGGGTTTCAGTTGTCATTTTTTTAACGGAACGGCTATTGAAGAGCTATACAAAGTTCTGAAAGAAGGCTTTGATGGCATTATTGTTAGAAGTAAATTTAAGATAGACAAAAGCATCATTGACAAATCTGCTGACCTGCGTTTTATAGCTCGTGTGGGTGCCGGTATGGAAGGCATTGACGAAGCTTATGCCGCTTCCCGTAACATTGTTTGCTTCAATGCTCCGGAAGGAAACAGAACAGCTGTTGGCGAACATACTACCGCTATGATTTTAAACTTGCTGCACAAAATTTCTGTAGCTGACAACCAAGTGAAAAAAGGAATACGCCTGAGAGAAGCCAACAGAGGTGTTGAACTCTGCGGAAAAACAATCGGTATCATTGGCTACGGTAACATGGGAGGGGCTTTTGCCAAATGCATAAGCGGCTTCGGTGCTCATGTTATTGCTTATGATAAATATAAAAAAGAATATACAGACGATTATGTAAGAGAGTCCTCAATGGCGGAACTTTTTGAGAAGTCTGATATCGTGAGTTTACATGTGCCTCTTACGCAAGAAACATTTTACATGGCGGACAAATCTTTTTTTAATCGTTTTAAAAAAAATATCATCCTTGTTAACACTGCCAGAGGTCAGGTCGTGTGTACCCAGGACCTTGTTAATGCTTTAAAGAGTGGAAAAGTCATTGCTACTGCGCTCGACGTTATTGAATACGAAAGCGCTTCCTTTGAGAAGCTTGAAAAAAGTACGCATGACGTATTCGACTTTTTGTGTCGTAGCGATAAGGTTTTGATGACTCCCCATGTTGCAGGGTGGACTGTAGAATCGCATGAAAAAATGGCTCTTGTAATAGCCGAAAAAATACAAGAGTGGCTAAAGAACAATAATTAAAAGCACAAAAAAATCAGATTTTGCAGGAAGGTGTTTTTTATGTAATTTTATCATTTTTAAAATCAATCATATGTCTGCATGTAAAAATACTATTTTGGTACCTGTTAGCTTTTCAGAGCATTCTCATGTGTTGCTTGAACAGACATTCAATCTGGCACGTTTAAATAATGCTTCAATAACTCTTTTATACGTTATGCCCGGAAATACAAGTGCTTTTTATATTCCATTTTTTTCCAGGGT
Organism: Bacteroidales bacterium; assembly: GCA_003565735.1. Taxonomy (GTDB): domain Bacteria; phylum Bacteroidota; class Bacteroidia; order Bacteroidales; family PXBB01; genus PXBB01. The sequence goes on along the minus strand of PXBB01000098.1, from coordinate 10,898 downwards.
ACAATCAAAGTTAATGATAGAGAAATATCATAACGAATGTTTAAACATATTGAATGATATAATAAAAAAGGTGGCTCATAAGACTGATGTCCCAATCAAACCCATGGTAGAACAGGGTAAAGTTTATGCCAAAATCATTGAAGTATCTGAAAAAATAAAGGCTAAATATATTGTGATGGGTGTGGAAGAATACGACCCTAAGAGAAAGAGAAGCAAGGTTATTGGCTCTAATACTTTAAGGGTATTAAAAGAAACCAAGAGGCCTGTAGTAACTATTCAGGGTAAAAATTTTACTGATGGTTGCCGTACCATATTACTCCCTCTTGACCCGACCAAAGAAATTAAAATAAAAGTACGAAGAGCCATCGAACTGGCTCATTTTTACAATGCCGAAGTGAAAATATTTACCAGTATTCTTTCTGCTGATCAGCGTATTGTAGGGCATCTTAAAAACAGGATAGAAAATGCACGCCGGAAGATTATGGATAACCAAATCGTATGTACTGCCGAGGTGCGTCTTGGTATAAAAGGTAAAGATACGTTGGGGCAGATGATTCTGAAATATGCCCATGAAGTGAATGCCGATTTGATAATGATTATGACGCAACAGGAGATGGATTGGGTTGAGTCTTTTGTGGGATCAACAGCTCAGGAAATAGTCATAAAGTCAAGCATTCCTGTACTATCTCTTTCTCCTATTTGTGCAGGAGCCAAAAGTAAAAAATCAAAGTAATTTTATTTGCTTAAAGGTTGGGCAAATGTTTTAACATCTTCTTCGGTGATGCGTTTGTCGCACATTATGGCTAAACGTTCAACAACATTTCTTAATTCTCGTATATTGCCTGTCCATGTAATTTTTTGAAGTGCCAACAGGGCTTTGTCATCAAATGTTTTTTGTGCCATGCCGTGGTCTTCACAAATTCTTTGCAGGAAGTATTCTGCTAAAAGTGGAATGTCGTCAGTTCTCTCGTTAAGCGAGGGCACATGAATTAATATAACACTTAATCTGTGGTACAAATCCTCACGAAAAGCACCTTTGTCGATTTCTTTTTGAATGTTCTTATTGGTTGCAGCAACCACCCTTACATTTACGGGTATTTCTTTTTCGCCGCCGACCCTTGTAATCTTGTTTTCTTGCAATACACGTAAAACCTTAGCTTGTGCCGATAAGCTCATGTCGCCAATTTCGTCGAGAAAAAGTGTGCCGCCGTTTGCCAACTCAAAATTACCTTTTCGTTGCTTCACTGCTGAGGTAAAAGACCCCTTTTCGTGACCAAAAAGTTCGCTTTCGATAAGCTCTGCCGGAATAGCTGCGCAGTTGACCTCAATAAAAGGGCCTTTGTTACGGTTGCTCAATTCGTGCAACCAGCGAGCTACAAGCTCTTTCCCTGTGCCATTGGCGCCTGTTATAAAAACCCTGGCATCCGTTGGGGCTACACGCTCCAATAATTTTTTTATGTTTTTTATGGCATCCGACTCACCTATCATGTCATAGGTTTTGCTGACTTTCTTCTTTAAAACTTTTGTCTCCTGCAACAGTTCATTTTTGTCAAGTGCATTACGGACGGTTATCATGAGCCTGTTAAGGTCCAGCGGTTTGGCTATGAAATCGTAAGCCCCTTTTTTAATAGATTCTACAGCAGTTTCGATAGTGCCGTGTCCCGTAATCATAACAACTGTTGTATCGGGTTTTTCACTTAATATTGTTTCGAGAACTTCAAGACCATCTACTTTTGGCATCTTGATGTCGCACAACACCAACTCATAATCAGCTTGTTTTATTTTTTCAATACCTTCAAGACCATCTTGTGCTAAGTCAACTTTAAACTTTTCATATTCGAGTATTTCTTTTAAAGTGTCACGTATGCTCTTCTCGTCATCGATTATTAAAATATGTGCCATATCTTTTCTAATGCTGTTTTAATTTTACGGTTTGCTCTTTAGTTTTAAAAATAAGGATTGCAATATTACAATTATTTTTTTCACCCTTTATTTTCTTTATTACAAAAAGCCTGGAAAGGGTATTAAACGTGAATTTTATCATGACTGAAGTTATAAGCTGTATTTTTCAAGCAGCTCGTAAATAGTGTTGTCAGTATGAGCAATCATACACTTTTCGAAAAACAAGCCATAATCATTACCGGAAAGGTTGAGGGCTTTTTCAAAAGCATCGTAAGCTTCATTTTTTTCAAAAGACAGATAGTAAGCAGCAGCCATTAAATAGTACATGGTGGCATTAAAGGGGTCGCTTTTGCTAAACATTTCCAAATAGTTAAGAGCATCTTTGTAAGCCCCCATTTCCATAAGTATTTCCGTAATACTCAGTTCGATTTCAGAAAAAATCTCCGGACGGGAACATTCGATAACAGCCGTGATAATTTCCATAGCTTCCGTGCTTCGCTGACAAGCATTAAGTACGGCTGCTTTAGCTATCAGAATTTCATTGGAGTACGGAAAACTTATCAGGCCGGATTCAATAAAACTGATTGCTTTGTTATACATCCCCATTTGCATATAACAGTAGGTAATTCCTGTTATTATCTGAATCTTGTCAAAATCTTCAGGGTCGTTTTGGTATAAATCTTTATAGATAGCCAGAGCTTCTTCATTGTAATCGAGTTCGCTATATGTTTTGGCCAACTCAAAAAGGAAAAACGGGAAAAATGCGTCTTTGTAGATATTACACAGCTCAATAACTTTTTGGTAGTTGTTTTGCTTTTTGTAAATACTTATCTTTTCAAAGAGGGCATCAAAATGGGTGTTGTCAATACGCAGGACTTTATTGTATGTTTGTAAAGCCCTTTTATAAATACCTTTCTTAGCAAACAGTTTGCCCATGGCAAACAGCGCATTGATATTATGGGTGTCTTCTAATATAAGCTTGTCAAAATAAAAAAGCCCTTCCGAAATTTGCCCTGTTTGTATGTAAATGTCTGTGATAGAGTAATAAGGATCAGGGTTGCTTTTTTCTATTTCAATACTTTTTTGATAACACTTCAGCGCATCTTTGTATTTTTTTAAGGTCTTATAACAGTAGCCAAGCTCTGTGTATATGTCGGATATGTCCTCAATATCGTTTATGAGCGCACGGTGGCATTCTGCTATGGCTTGCTCTATTTTACCTTCATTAATATGCATGGACACCCTGAGAAGATAGGCATCAGCATTGTATGGCTCTTTATCTTCAATAATGTCCAACAATTCTCTGGCTTCCGGATTTTTGTTAAGGTCAATCAGTATCTCTGCTTTGGTAAAAAGGAAATTGACATTGTCAGGAAAAATCTGTAAGGCATAATCATTGATTTTAAGCGCTTTATCAATGTTTTCTATGATAAAATAGTCAATGGCTTCCTCGAGTTCTTGCGCTTCTATGTATTTGTATTCATTGCTGGTAATATTATCGCTTACCAAAGTGTACAAATTTTCGAAGTCGGGGTATTCTTCATTGTCATCATCAGAATTACCAAAAAAATCATTAAAGTGTTCCATTCAATAGTTTTTTACAAAAATACGAAAAAATTAAAAGAGTGAGCTTATGACTTCAATAAAAAATGGTGAATTACAAATAGTTTTCTATCTGTCCTTTGCCCTGTCTTAGTACCATGATTTCACCGCTGGTACAATCGACAACCGTGGATGCTTCGTTGTCTCCATAGCCGCCGTTGATAACGATATCCACTTGATTTTTGAATTTTTCGTAAATAAGTTCAGGGTCAGTCGTATATTCCAAAACATCATCATCATCATGCACCGAGGTGGTGAGTATAGGATTGCCCAGTTGGGTAACTATTTCAGTGACGATATTATTTTTGGGTACCCTTATACCCACTGTTTTCTTTTTGCTCTGAAACAGCTTGGGTACGTTATTGTTAGCGTTTAGAATAAAGGTGTAAGGCCCGGGTAGTGTTTTACGCATGAGCCTGTAGATATGGTTTTCGAAGGGTTTTGTATAATCGGATATGTGCTTGAGGTCGGCACAAATGAATGAGAAATTAGACTTTTTTAAGTTGAGACCTTTGATGGTAGCAATTTTTTCAACACTTTTAGGCTTAAAAATGCTGCAACCCATACCATAAACAGTATCTGTTGGGTATATGATAATGCCGCCGTCGTTGAGGCACTCAACCACCATATTGATGTGCCTTTGACCTGGGTTTTCGGGGTGTATGCGTAGTAACATTTTTATTGTTTTTTAGTTAGCTAAATAAAAAGGGTAAGCTACTTATATCGCACCGCTCAACCATCTTACCCTTGCTTTCTTCCGAACCTGGGGGAGTTCAACAGGAGCTGGTCGTATAAGACTTACCCAAATGCAAAAGTAATATAATTTTTTTAAATAGAACTCATAAATTCATAAACATTTAAAACTATAAGCGGTTGTAGTGTGTCAGTCAGTCTTTGTGGACAAAGCGTTTTGGTATATGATAGAGGCTGCTTTGCTTGAAGCACCGGTGCCGCCAAGAATCCGGCTTAAAGCTTCATAGGCGTCTAAAACATCTTGCCTGGATTGTTTGTCCTGTGTTATTTTTTTTAGTGAATTGCAGAGACGGGCTTCGTTAAAATCTTTTTGAATGAGTTCTGTGAGCACTTTTTGATCCATAATAAGGTTGACAAGTGAAATGTATTTCAACTTGATAAGTTTTTTGGCGATGATATATGAAAAGGGATCAGCTTTGTAACATACTACCTGAGGCACTTTGAACAGGGCTGTTTCGAGTGTGGCTGTGCCGGATGTTACCAATGCGGCATAAGCTTCAGCTAAAACATCGTAAGTTTGGTCATAAACAATTTGAACGTCTTTGTTTTTGATGTTGGCATCGTATATGGAGCTTCCTACGGAGCTTACAGCACACACAACAAAGCGGTATTCGGGAAAACGTGCGGTTACTTTGAGCATAACGGGCAGCATTTTTTCTATTTCTTGTTTACGGCTGCCCGGAAGTATCGCTACAGTGGGTTTGTCCTCACTATGGTTTGTGCTTTTTGTTTGCTCTTGCTCTTCAGCAATGGCATCCAGCAATGGATGCCCTACAAAATCAACCTCGTAATCAAATTGTGCATAAAAGTCTTTTTCAAAGGGTAATATAACCAACATCTTATCAACGGTTTTTTTGATGAGATGTACACGCGACTTTTTCCATGCCCACACCTGTGGCGAAATATAATAATATACTTTGATGTTATGCTTACGGGCAAATTTTGCAATACGCAGGTTGAAGCCCGGATAGTCTATTAGAATGAGTGCGTCAGGTTTATAGCCGGAAATATCGTCTTGGCAAAACCGCAGGTTTTTGACAATGGTTCTAATGTTGGTAATAACTTGCCAAAAGCCCATGAAAGCAAGGTCTTTATAATGTTTAACGAGCGTGCATCCTTGTGCTTCCATTTTGTGCCCCCCCCAGCATCTGAAATCGGCCTGATTGTCGAGCTTTTTTATAGCTTTCATAAGATTAGAGGCATGAAGATCGCCTGAAGCTTCGCCGGCAACAATATAATAGCGCATAGTTTATTGTATTATGATTAAAAAAGCAAAAACCAGAGTTGCTAATAGTACTCCTTTGCCTATGGCATACTTTTTTAGATTTATCATGAAAATCCTAAACAAAATCACATTAAGTGCCAGGCAACCCATAAGCGCGGGCTTGGACTGCATGATGTCGTAGCCGGGCTTGTCGAGGAATAAAATATTGACAAAATTGACTGCTATGGCTACCAAAAAGGGAGCTATAGCACCAACAAGGACACCCAGGAGGATATGGTCTTTTTTAAACATGGAATGTGCGTTTCTTTAATGCTTGCAGTTGGTTATGGTTTGTGAAGTCTATGGTGACAGGTACCACACTGATATAGTTGTGCTCTAAAGCAAATGCATCCGTGTCACTATTATTATCAGTGTTATTGAATGTGCCTGTCAGCCAAAAGTACTTTCTTTTATGCGGGTCGTCACGCTCTTCATATTCTTCAATCCAGTTAGCAATAGATTGCCGGCACACTTTAATGCCTTTGATTTCATTTTCGCCAACAGCCGGAATATTAACGTTGAGGCACAAATTATCGGGTTTTGGATTTTTCAGAATATTATCAACGATGGCTTGTATGTATTTTTTAGCAGGGAAAAAATCGGCGTAGCGCGAAAAGTCGTTAAGCGAAAATCCTATGGAAGGGATGTTAGCCAGTGCCCCTTCAATAGCAGCTCCCATGGTGCCGGAATATATGACGTTTATAGAGAAATTTGTGCCGTGATTGATGCCGCTTAGCAGTATATCGGGTTTGCGGGGACATACTTTGTCGAGAGCCAACTTAACAGCATCTACCGGAGTGCCGTTGCACGCATATTCAGAATAACCGTTTTCTTCTACTATGGGTCGAATGCGGAGGGGGGTAGCAATAGTTACGGCATGACCCATGCCCGACTGGGGATATTCAGGTGCCACCACTATCAAATCGCCCATTTCTTTTACAAAGTCTATCAGATGCCTTATGCCGGGCGCATCATAGCCGTCATCATTGGTTATTAATAGTAAGGGTTTATGATTCATGTTTTTTTTATGGCAAAAATAGAAAAAAATTACAGCTTAATAAATCTTGTCTGTATTGTTCATGCTTTTATGTAATAATGCAGGCTTGCTAAGTGGCACCATTTTCGGTGCTTTCACCTTTTTTGACAAGTGTTTCTATATCAACAACGCCTCCCGATACAATAAATTTCATGACGTCAGAAGAGGGGAGGTTTATGGGTGTCACATTTTCGGTGGGCACTATAAACATATTGCCGGAAAAGTTGTAGGAATGTGGTAAATAAACAGCTACCAGGCCCTTTCTTGTCGGGAGCATGGAGAGGTCTTTTTGGGTTAGAAAGCCCAGTTTGTAAACTTCCGCCTCCATATTCATTTTTACCATCACCGGTTCGTTGAACTTTTTTTTATTGCCAACGAAGGCCGATAGAAGCTCAGTTACAGATTCGTAAATGGTTTTTAATAAAGGTATTTTATCAACCATTTTTTTTAAGTATTTGTACAAGGGGCGTATCAGTATGGTGTTGCCAAGGAATCCTGCTAAGGTTATAAAAGCAAAAATAACAACAAAACCCAGGCCCGGAATTTCAAAGGGTAAAAGACCATCTACAAGCAAAAAGAACCTATACAACAGGAAAGAAATGATAAAAATCGGACCTATGTACAGAAGGCCTTGAAAAAACAAAGCGACAATTTTTCTTAACATCTTTTTAAAATCCTGCTTCATTTCGGGAAGGTCATTCTTTAATTTTTTCATTGTCCTATTTTTTAGTATATGTTAAAAAGGTGCAGTGGAATTTATTTTTCTCATCAGGAAGTCTTTCTTGTTTCTCAACAAGTGTCCATGCATCATAATCGATTTCCGGAAAAAAAGTGTCGCCCTCAAAGCTTGCATCAATTTTCGTGATAAAAAGCTTATCAGCTTTAGGCAAAGCTTGTTTGTATATTTCGGCACCGCCAATTACAAAGACCTGCGCTTCTTCTTTAAGCAGTTGCATGGCCTTATCGAGTGAATCGACAACAATACAGGACGGTGCTGAATAATTCTTTTGGCGTGTGATTACCACCGAGGTTCTGCCGGGTAAAGCCCGTCCGATAGATTCATAAGTCTTACGACCCATAATAATTGGTGCACCCATAGTGACTTTTTTAAAGTGTTTTAAATCAGCCGGCAAGTGCCATATGAGCCGGTTGTCCTTTCCTATGACATTGTTTTTAGCTATAGCTGCTATAACAGATAGTTGCATTTGTATTTTTTTTTAATGATTTTTTTGATACTTTTCAGAGGCAAAATTATAATGTTTTTGACGATAATAGAAAAAAAGCTTGCATAAGAGACTGCTTAGTTTACTTCTTGTTAGCCTTCACAATAAATTTCCAGCCATAAACGAGTAAAAAAAGCATCCAAACACCCATCAATACACCACTTACGCTATCAATACCTTCCCATTCTTCGTAAAACAAACGGAAAATGCTCATAACCAGCGTTATCCCCCCTATGATGAGTAGTGTTATATAGAGCATAAAGTCGATATTTGTCCGCTCAATAATAGTTTCATCTTTTTTGGTTTTGTACCTGGGACTGGTGTATGCTTTATAGTAATGTTTACGATGGCTTTCTCCTGATTGTTTTCTATTGATAAATGAAATACCATAACGGGTTTTCCATTTATGGTCGTAAATTTGCCTCTTTTCTGAATCTATAAGTATATGGTAGGCTTCGTTGAGGAGCTGAAATTGTAGTTTGGCATTGCTGCTTCTGTTGACATCCGGATGCCACAGCTTAGCTCTGCTGCGGTAAGCCCTTTTAATATCTGCATATGTGGCAGTATGCGAAACACCTAATATATAATAGTAGTTTATAAGCATGTTTTTTCAAAATATTTTTCCACAGGCGTTGTGTTTTGTTACCAAAAACAGAAACAAGGTTTTTTGCCGCATACTGATAAGATACAGTCACACATGCGTTTTGCTTTTTTGAAAAAATGCAGGCGCAGTATTGATGTGCACATAAGCAAAAGACCTCAGACAAACAAATATATCAAAAATAATCATAATTATTCTAATTTCATTATTTATTATTAACTTAGCGGCTCGAAAAAAAAACGTATGGCAAAAGAATTAAAGTACAACCGGCGTCGTTTGCAAACCTCTTATTTGTCAACAGTCATAGGTATTACATTGGTGTTGTATATGATGGGTGTTTTGGGTCTGGTTATTTTGCATGCCAAAAAAATATCTGATTATGTGAAAGAGAATATTGGTTTTTCTATCATCATGAATGATGATGTTAAAGAGGCTGATATATTCATGTTACAGAAAACACTTGATGCGACATCATATGTCAAACAGACCGAATATATTACGCCGGAACAAGCAGCTAATGAATTGATGGAGGATCTCGGTGAAGATTTTATCTCTTTCCTCGGCTACAACCCGCTTTTGCCTTCTATTGAAGTTAAGCTTAATGCCCAGTATGCTAACAACGACAGCCTTGAAGTTATCAAAAATCAACTGCTTGAAAATCAAAATATCAAAGAAGTTGACTATCAAAAATCTTTAGTGCATCTGGTTAATGAAAATATTAAACGTGTAGGTCTTATACTGCTGGCCGTAAGTGTTTTGTTCCTTTTCATTGCCATCGCCTTGATTAATAACACCATAAGGCTGGCTGTATATTCTAAACGATTTATTATTAAAAGCATGCAACTGGTAGGTGCTACCCAGTCTTTTATCAGGCGTCCTTTTATTGCTAAGGGAGTTGTACAGGGGGTTATTGCAGCTATATTAACCATTGTTTTGCTTGCTTTAACACTATACTGGTCACAAAAAACAATACCCGAGCTGGTCGATGTGCAAAACATTGATTTGTACTTGCTGCTCTTTGGTTTTGTATTGTTATTAGGGATGATTATCGCTTGGATTTCTACTTATTTTGCCGTAAGAAAATATTTAAAAATTAAAACCGACTACCTCTATTTTTATTAAAAAATAATAAAGCCATGGTTAAAAAACGAAAAAAAACGCATATTGTACCTAAGAAAACAACTGCTACAAAAAATCCAACGACGCCTCATATACTGAAGAAGAAAAAGGCTCAAAACTACCATTTTGTTTTCAATAAAGAAAAGTATATCATCATGTTGGTGGGTCTGGGTTTTATCATTCTGGGCTTTTTATTAATGGTTGGCGGGGGCAGTGATGACCCTTATAAGTTCAGCGAAGAAATATTCAGTGACAGGCGTATCACTTTAGCACCTATTCTTGTTTTGTTGGGGTTTGCCATAGAAATATACGCCATTATGAAAACCGATAAAAACGACAAACCAAAAGACGCTGTTTTAAACGAGGAAAAAAACGATTAGTATGACGTGGTTAGAAGCCTTATTGCTGGGGATATTACAAGGTTTGACAGAGTTTATTCCGGTAAGTAGTAGTGGACATCTGGAGTTGGGTGGTGCCATTTTTGGTTTACAGGACCCCGATGCCTTTTTTACTTTTAATGTTATGGTGCATGGCGCTACCTTTTTAAGCGTCGTATTTGTTTTTCATAAAGATATTTTGCAGTTGATACAAGCTGTGCTGCGCTTCCGGTGGGATGCTGACATGCGCTTTGTGGTTTTACTTTTGGTGTCGGCTATTCCTGTTGCTGTTGTGGGCTTGCTCTTTGAAGAGCAAATAGAAGCTTTCTTTTCAGGACGCATAGTTTTGGTTGGCTGCATGCTACTGGTAACGGCCCTTATTCTTTTTTTAACGCGCTTGGCGCCCACAGGCAACAAAGACCTTGATGTCAAGAAAGCTTTGCTGATAGGTATTGCACAAACCATTGCTGTTATGCCCGGAATAAGCCGGAGCGGTGCAACCATTAGTGCCGCCTTGTATATGGGCGTTGAAAAAGCCAAGGCTGTTAGGTTCTCATTTTTAATGGTGTTGATACCTATTTTTGGGGCAAACTTCCTTAAAATCCTACGCATGTCAGAAGAAGTACAAGCCCATACAGCTACCATTGATACGCTGCCCCTGATTGTTGGTACCATTGCTGCTTTTATTGCTGGCCTGGCTGCTTGTCGCTGGATGATTGCAATAGTAAGAAAAGGAAACATATCCTACTTCTCTATTTACTGCCTTATAGCCGGATTAACTGCTATTGCTTTTGGTCTGTGGGGAGCATAAAACGCCTTTCATAAGCTCAGAACTTTGCAGTAAAAGCCATTGAAACCATCTTATGCTTTATGCATAAACTAATCCCGCACACAGCGCAAGCTTAAACCCCAAGTGTGCACGTAGGCGCCACGATTGCTCTGTCCTGTAGTGCTTGCATTACTCATAGATCTTACAACAGCCATATTTGCTGGGAAGTAAGGCGGTTGGGGTGGGGGTGTC
>PXBB01000100.1 GCA_003565735.1 Bacteroidales bacterium | reverse complement strand
GCCTTCGCAAGCCCAAGTGTCCAAACGCTTCATGTTGCAGTGTCTTAATAGCCGCCTCGATACTTCTTGCATTATCAGCCACAATATACACCTGCCCGGCATGGTACACCCCGGTTATCCTACCCTCAATACCTTGTATCTCAAACCTGGTTAGAAGGCCAGCGGGCAGTTCTGACACTGTGTCGACGATGTTTACGAAGCTGCTATCGCTCCACCCTTCAATAACACCCTGAATGGCTTCACGTACTTTATTGAGGTGATCTTTGTTATTCTTTACAACCGATTGGGCAACAGGATCTCTTGGCACATTGCTGTAACGAGCGCTTTCCCCCGACTGGCTCTGCTCATTTAACTGCTTAACAAACCCTGCTGCATCTTCTGGGGTCTTGAATATGAATCCGGGAATAGCACCATCCTTATTGTACCGGGAGTAATAACCGTTGTTGTCACTGGCAATCTGTTTAATCTCTTTAAAGATTTCGTAATCAACCTTACGGTTCATCTTACCCACCCAGATATCATAACCATCTCGGGTGTGCTCCGCTTCTACAACTTCAATAATTCCATCATCTGAAATAACATTTCCTGATTCACTCTTTGTAACCCTGGTTTTCTTCGCCTCAACCTGTGTCTTTGGCGGTGCGCTCAGGTCTTGAATCATTTCAAAGAAAGCGTTGATATCTGTTTCACTCGACAGGTCCACTTGCCGTTGCATTGGTACCTGTGCTCCTTCTGCAAGGTTTTCAACCTTATCAATGATTAAAGCACGGGTTCTAACGCTGGTACCGGCTCGTTCAAATGTTATTGCCGGTAGCTTAATCTCCATGACTACATGGGCAGCGGCAGCCTCTTCTGACTCCCTCCATGCGTCAAAACGCTTATCCATAGACGGCCCGTCCGGCACAATGGCTATCATTCGCCCACCGTCATACAAATGGCCAAACGCTTTGGCAACGTGCTCCATGGCTGTTTTACCCGCTGTTCCGAATGGCGGATTCATAGCTATACCATCAAACTTATTGACGATATGAAGATCCTCAAAAATATCTTTCTTTACCGCACCATTGGCGTTCATTTGCAATTGCGCAGCAAGGGTGTTGGAAGGCTCAATAAATGTATTATTGGTCTGTTCAGGGAAGAATCGGGCAATAGCACCATGGCCGGCACTCGGCTCAAGTGCTTTATCATTCGGTTTCAGGTTCAACCATTCCGCCATCTTCATACCCAATGGCTCAGGGGTAGCAAAATAATCTTTCCCCTCCCTGGCTTTCGTCTTGCTGTTTCGCTTCTGTCGGGCGTAGTAGTAGGATTTAGCTCTGTCGAACGGTGATATATCGGCAATCGTGTAATCAGCTTCTTTCCCACCTACACCCTGATTTTCAAGTGTAACCAAGCTGTTAGCAAGGGTATAGCCCTCTGTAAAGGAGAGCTCAAGGTTTCTGGCGGTCTTACCAAGGGCAAGGTTTTCAGCCGTCTTTGTCCGTTCGCTTATTTTTTCTGCAAACGCCTGTTGTTCAAAGTTCAGGTGTAACACCGGGTATTCAAATACTGCGTTCGACTGTTGGCCTACCCTGTAAACCCGCCCTTCGGTCTGAATGGCATCTGTTGGTTTATACGGCAATCCAAGATTGTGCATTACCCTCTGCTTTACCCCCGTGGTATCATGAAGTGAAATCCCCTCTTTACCGGCCTCCATTTGTACAACAAGAATATCCAGCCCGCTATCGTCTTTATTGAAGCTCTGCACACTGTTAAACCTTTCACGCTTCGGCACCCGTCCGTTAAATGCCGCTGCACGATCACCAAAAGCATCAAGAATAGTATCAACCGGGTTTTTAAGTCCTGCCATTTCAAGACTGACAAGCTCCGGGTATTGGCTTTCAAATCGATCAATTTCATTGAGCACCTGACTAATCATGTCTCCCATCCCTGACGCCTGTTGACCTACATCAGATATCATTTGACTGTCAAGCTCTATACCGCTGGATTCCTCCATACGTCCGGTAACTTTGGCTTCTTCCAGCTTGCTCCTGAGCTCGCTAAAATCAAACAGGTGTTTAGGGTCGTGTGAGAGGTAACTGTGAAACACCACAACTTTTCTGCCTGAATCAAGGTGTTCTTGCAATCGTGGTATTGATCGCTGCGCTTTAATCGCTTCCAGGGTTTGATTTTTCCTCACCCAATTAAACCGCTTATCCACAATCTTATTCAGGTATGGGAATAGCTCTTTGCCGTCCTTTCTCTCACTGATTACATCAAGTCCCCTGTCAATCTCTGATCCAAGGGCATCATCAACAAGAACAAAATCACGGCTGTAATCAAAATCAAGCTCAAGAATACGTTTAGATAGAGCCCCGGTTTCTTGCAGGCGTTCATGAAATTCCCGCTCCATAATGCTTGAATCAACCTCAGCATCCGGTTTTTCAAGGCGGTTGTACCGCATGTTGTACCCGAAGTTCTCGATAAAGAACTGTTCGCGTGGGCCGGGCTGATTATACCCCGTAAAGTCATTAGCTGCTCCTTCTTCAATCTGGAACAGATACCCATCTGCGTAGTCAAGGTTAAAAACATAACTGAATGGCGTGGCAGAAAGAAACACTACCTTTGTTGTATCATATAACTCTTCGGCAAGCTGATCGATACGTTTTTGATTCTCTTTTTTAAGCTCTACATACTGAGATCGGTACATAGCCGCAACCGTCTCTTCACCTTTACCACCATCAGATATTACAAACTCTACGTGTTCCCACTTCCCTTTTGAATCTACTGGCCTTCTGTAGTAAGCGTTGCCATATCCGTGCGGGCTTTGTTCAAGCTCATACTTAAAATTATAGCCCATTTTCGGGCTTTCCGGCCTGCCCACTATCTTATCGGCTGCCTTTTTGTGGATCTGGCTTGGTGCATTAGTAACATACTTATGCTGCTGATAGGCCGCTGTACGGTCTGCGTCCTGACTACTCATGATTTTATGGCTCTCATCATAGAGCACAAGATCAAAGTCACGATCTGCAAGGGCTTCGTTCTGCCGGAAGTTCGCGTATGTAGTAACAACAACTTCATCCGTATTACCCGCGTCCTCAATACCATCCAACTGCCTGATATCTAACATCAAGTTAGAACCGTCGTCAATCCAGTCTTTTGCTTTGTGATCGGTAGGAACAACAATCAGGATGTTCTTTTTACCCTGCTTGTGGAATCTCTTGGCAATACCAAGCCCGGTGTAGGTTTTGCCGGTACCGGTGCCGTTGGTAAACATCATACCGGTTGTGGGGTTGATGTAGGTAGAAGGCTGTTGAAAGCGTGTTTCAGCTTTAATTACATCATTTTGTTGCTGTGGGAATAGAATTGGAAGGGTTTGGCGTATATTTTCTGCATCACCAACTTTAACAGGCAGGCTTTCAGCCTCTTTTTGTTGGGCTATCTTTTGCTCAAAGGTTAGTTGAGCGCCGCTTTTTCCCGTGTCGCTTTCTGTTTGAGCAGCTTCATCAACGCCCTCTGATCGTCGTCCATCAGCCTGAACTCCGCTGTCGCCAGTCTCACCGCTTCTTCGGGTGAATAAATCTCCGGCATCATCTGTGCCAGTTCCGGATTGTTCTCCGTCTGTATAAATTGATTGATCGCCCTTTGTTCCAGCAACAACGGAAGCACGTTCTGATAGGCCAGAATCACCTTGTTGCTG
>PXBB01000006.1 GCA_003565735.1 Bacteroidales bacterium | reverse complement strand
TAAGTATTACGCCGTAAATGCGTATAAAAAATTAAAAAAATGATTATTTGAAGCAAAAATTAGTTCAAAATTTGGGGAAATATTGAACTAATTGGAAAATAAAACTTTTGCAACGGTCTTACTACTGTTTCCCCTATCGGTATTTGCCATCGCCGAAAGCCATACTATAGTATATGTTGCATACCACTATACCGGCCATTTTCTATAATTTATGTCGGAACTAAATGAAAGCATGAATTAATATGGGATAAGACAGCATCAGAATTTAATAATAAAACAAAACAAGGCGTACGCTTTAATTTCAAGCGTTTTTATTTTGAATAATGCTGTTAAGAAAACAGAGAGGTCTCGAGCGGATTCGAACCGCTGTACAAGGTTTTGCAGACCTCTGCCTAACCACTCGGCCACGAGACCATTTCAGCTGCAAAAATAATAAAAAAATCATTGAATGCATCGTTTTTCGGTTTTTTTTAGATAATAATTAAGCTTTATAAAGGCTGTCATGCTAAAATATTGTAGATTTGCATTTTCAAAAAAGATTCGTTTAAAAGAGTACTATGCAAATTCCTTCTAAATATGAACCGACAGCCATAGAAAATAAGTGGTACGCTTATTGGCTAGAGCATAAAATTTTTGTTTCTGAACCTGATGAGCGTGTGCCTTACACCATAGTTATACCACCTCCTAACGTAACAGGAGTATTGCATATGGGGCATATGCTTAACAATACCATTCAGGATATTTTAGTGCGCCGGGCGCGTATGTTAGGTAAAAATGCTTGCTGGCTCCCAGGAACCGACCATGCTTCAATTGCTACAGAAGCTAAAGTAGTTGGCAAATTAAAAGCCGAAGGCATTGATAAGAATACCCTGACGCGCGACGAATTTCTGGCTCATGCCTGGGAGTGGAAAGAAAAACATGGCGGTATTATTCTTGAGCAGCTTAAAAAATTGGGTGCTTCATGCGATTGGACACGTACCAAATTTACTATGGATGATGATATGTCCGAATCGGTAACCCGCGTCTTTGTTGACCTTTACAATAAAGGCCTTATTTATCGTGGCGTGCGTATGGTTAACTGGGACCCTAAAGCCCTCACGGCTGTTTCGGATGAAGAGGTCATCTATAAAGAAGTACAGTCAAAATTTTATTATCTTAAATATTTTCTTCAGGGAAGCAATGACTACATAACCATAGCCACCACACGCCCGGAAACCATCCTTGGTGATACTGCTATTTGTGTACACCCCGATGATGAAAGATACCAAAAATATATCGGGAAAAAGGTATTGGTGCCACTCATTAACAGGGCCATAAAAATTATTGCAGATCCTTACGTTGAAATGGATTTTGGCACAGGTGCTTTGAAGGTAACCCCTGCGCACGATATCAATGATTACAACTTAGGAATTAAGCATAAGCTTGATAGTATTGACATTTTCAACGATGATGGCTCCCTTAACGATAATGCCCAATTGTTTGTCGGTTGTGATAGATTTGAAGCCAGAAAAAGAATTGTTAATGATTTGGAAAATCATGGACATTTGATAAAAACGGAAAACATTGTCAACAAAATTGGTTTTTCCGAAAGAACAGATGAGGTTATAGAACCCAAGCTGTCCACCCAATGGTTTTGTAAAATGTCTGAGATGGCTAAGCCTGCACTTGATGTGGTGATGAAGGATACGGTTAGATTTCATCCCAAAAAATTCAAGAACACTTACCGCCATTGGATGGAAAATATTAGAGATTGGTGTATCTCACGTCAGCTTTGGTGGGGGCACAGAATCCCTGCATACTATTTGCCCAATGGACAGTTTGTCGTAGCCAGTAATCATCAGGAAGCCTTAAATAAAGCTAGAGAGCTCATGCCGGATATTCAAAATCATGAACTTAAGCAGGATGAGGATGTGCTTGATACATGGTTTTCTTCATGGTTATGGCCAATCAGCGTTTTTGATGGTATTAGAAATCCCAACAACAAAGACATCAAATATTATTATCCAACCAACGACCTTGTGACAGCACCGGAAATTCTTTTCTTTTGGGTTGCACGTATGATAATGGCCGGGTTGGAATTTCATGGAGAGGTGCCATTTAAAAATGTTTACCTGACGGGTATAGTGCGCGATAAGCTTGGCAGGAAAATGTCAAAATCTCTGGGCAATTCTCCTGACCCTCTCGAATTAATGAAAGTTTATGGTGCTGATGGTGTTAGGACAGGGATGCTTTTTTGCTCAGCCGCAGGCAATGATTTGCTGTACGAGGATAGCTTGTGCGAACAGGGACGTAACTTTAGCAATAAAATATGGAACGCCCTGCGACTTGTTAAAGGCTGGCAAATAGATGAAAATGCGCCCCAGCCGGAAGTAGCTCAGAAAGCAGCACAATGGTTTGAAGCCTCCTTGAATAAAAACCTCCAGGCAATAAATGAACAATTTGAACAATATCGCCTTTCTGAAGCTTTGATGATGGTTTACAAGCTTATTCGCGACGACTATTGCTCCTGGTACCTCGAAATGATTAAGCCGCCGTACCAAAAACCTGTTGACCTTAAAACGTATAAGGAAGCCTTAGGTTTTATGGAACATCTTATGCGCATACTCCATCCATTTATGCCTTTTATTACTGAAGAGGTTTGGCATATCATAAATCCTACAGAGGGTAAGAAAAGCTATGACTCCTTGGCGATAGCAGCATGGCCTGAAAATAATAAATGGGCATCACAGATTATTTACGACTTTGAGTTTGTTAAAGATATTATCGCCGAGATTCGAAACTTGAGATTCGCAAAGAATATCCCACAAAAACAAGCGCTGAAGCTATACGTCAAGAAAAATTTTGAAGAAACACCGGATACATTTTTCGATGCTATTATTATGAAGCTTTGTCATTTAGACAGTATTGAATATGTTAATGAAAAAGTGGTTGACACTCTTGGCTTTGTCATTAAAAAAACAGAATTCTACATCCCTGTTGCTGACAAAATTGATGTTCAGGAAACGCTGCAAAAGTTAAATGAAGAGTTGAACTACACAAAAGGTTTTTTGAAAACCGTCATGAAAAAACTTAACAACGAAAAGTTTGTTGCTAATGCACCCGAGAAAGTTGTACAGATAGAACAACGAAAAAAGGCGGATGCCGAAGCACGCATAGAAGTTTTGGAGGAACAAATAAATAGCATGACAAAAGCTTCTGACAAATAACTTTCGGAATTATTTTACCAGTCTGAACATTTTATGCCAGCGGATATTAGCCGGGAATGATCTCTGCTTATCTAGTGACAGCCATACAAAAACAGCTTTCCCTACAACATGGTCTTTAGGAACAAATCCCCAAAATCTCGAGTCGGCAGAGTTGTGACGGTTATCGCCCATGAGCCAAAAATAGTCCATCTTAAAAGTATAACTATCCGTTTCAACACCATTTATAAAAATGCGGTCGCCAACAATGTCCAGTTCATTACCTTCGTAGGCATGAATAATCCGGTCGTACAAAACAATATTGATGGTGTCGAGCATGACTGTAGCTCCTGCTTTAGGGATGAATAAAGGGCCAAAGTTGTCTTCGTTCCAGGGGAAATGTAGTGAATGTGGGAATATATAATTTTCGTAATAACCCATTGGTTTTTCTATACGTACCACATCTGTAACATTGCTGACGTTTCTAAGCTTCGCGGCTCTTTTTTCACAAAGGGCAAATACATACTCGCCAGGCATTGAGGTTTGCCCGCCATCAATAATTTCCAAATTATTAAGAACCCTTTGATTTATACGCGATCCATCCGTTCGTACCAGATAATTGTATTGTAAGCCTTCAGGGTTTTCCAAAGCTTTATTGTTGATGTATATCTGTTGGTTTTTGATGAGAAATGTGTCGCCCGGCAGCCCGACGCAACGTTTTATATAGTTTTCTCTTTTATCAACCGGACGTGATATGACGGTAAAATTGTTATGAACAAATTCTCTGCCCATCTCCCGTACCATAGCATAATAACTTCTGTTACTTTGAAACTCCAGTGTGGTTGTGTCGCCATCGGGGTAGTTAAAAACAACGTTATCGTTGTATTTAATAGATGATAATCCCCTGAAACGATAATAGGGAAGACTTATCCATTCAACATAGGATTTCATATTTTCCGTTAAGGGCATGGTATGATGCGCAAATGGGAAAGCAATAGGCGTATTGGGCACTTTAGGACCGTAGCTTATTTTACTGACAAAAAGGTAGTCGCCAACCAGCAATGATTTTTCCATAGAAGAAGTAGGGATTGTATAGGCTTCAAATAAAAAAGTGCGAATAATTGTGGCAGCGATAACGGCAAAAATAATAGCATCGGCCCATTCTCTGGCTTTGCTCTTTTTGAACTTGGGAAGGTCAGGCACATGTGTAAAATTTTCTTCCTTCGAAAATCCTAAATATGGCAAATAAATGTAAGGGAATATGGCAGCTAAAGCTTGCTGATGAAGCGAAAAACGTTTAAAACATTTCACCAGTTCAACGATCATCAGTAAAACTGTAAAAACATTGATAAATGGAATAATGATGAAAATATACCACCACAAAGGCTTATGAATTATCTTAAGCCATATGTAAAAGTTGTAAAATGGCACCAAAATTTCCCAGCCTTGGTAGCCGGCTTTTTGAAATATTTTCCAAAGTCCTGCTGTAGTAGCAGCAATTGTAAGAATTAAGAATATCAAAAAAAAACTCATCTCTAAAGCAATTATTTATTAAAATTTAACATGTCTTTCATTTCGTAGAAACCTTTTTTGTTGTGGACCCATTCGGCTGCTAAAACAGCTCCCAGCGCAAAACCTTCCCTGTTGTTCGATTCATGTTCCAGCGCTATTTGATCTATCGCCGAGTGATAAACGACCTTATGTGTCCCAATAACGTGGCCTTCACGCTTTGAAACAATTCCGAGGGATGACTTCTCGGCTACGGGTGCCAACTGCCAATTTTTTTTGTGTTTATGAAGTTTTAAAATGTCGTTGGCTAAGTGAATGGCTGTACCACTTGGCTTGTCAAGCTTATGTGTGTGATGGGTCTCTTCTATATGTACGTCATAATCTTTATGCGAAATCATCAGCCGGGATAAAACCCTATTTATTTCAAAAAAAATGTTAACCCCTATACTAAAGTTGGGAGCATAAAAGAGTGTTTGTTGTTTTTTTTGACAAAGCTCTATTATTTCCTCTTTTTGATCTTCCCAGCCGGTTGTGCCAGAAATTATGGGAATGTTATAATCAAAGGCTTTTTTAATATTGTCGGGTGCAACCTGTGGCAAAGAAAAATCAATAATGGCATCGGCTTTGAGCACGCCCTTTTTAAGAGCATCCCAGTCCCGGATGGTATCAATAATATGAATAATATGGTGTTTGCGTTTGAGTGCTACCTGCTCAATCTTTTTACCCATTTTACCATAACCGGAAATAATTATCTGCATAAAACTTCAGAATTTAAAAGTTAGTTTAATGCCTTTCACCTGTTCAAAATGATTTAATGCATTTGACTGCATTACAGGACTGATACGAAAAGAAAGGTCTTCGCTGATATCAAAATCATAAAGATGTGCATCTACAGCAGCATCCACAATATTAAGTGCGTACAGTATAGCCGAAAAAATAACGCTTAACTCGGTGTTTCGCCTGTAATAATTCATGGCCTGTATGAGTCCATCTTCTGAATAAAGAGGGAAATCATCAACTGTGGCAGGGTTCCCATCGGTGCGTATCTCGTATGCCTTTTTGTAGGTTGTGTATGTATTGTAGTTATCGTAGATGAAATACCCCAAAACGCCAAAGCCAACGTAAACTATAGGTGCTTTCCAGTATTTTTGATTGTATATTTGGCCGGCACCGGGCAAAACAGCAGAAAGGATGGTGGCCTTACGTGGCGAATGAACCTCCTGCAAATCGTTGTCGGGGGCCTGCCCATAGCTGTTTAGCCCCATGTAAAGGCATAAGGCTGTTAGAATAATGATTCTTTTATTAATGTAAAGCACCAAAATCAGTTATTTAAGGAATCTACAATTTTATCCAGTTGCTCATCGTTTTGACATTTAATAACGACATTAATGATCCCTTTATTATCTTGTTTAACATCTACTTTCATGCCTAGTTTTTCTGAAAGGTTTTTCTTGACCTCGCTGTAGATTTTCTTTTTTATATTTTTGGTAAAGGTTTGTTTAGCTTTCCCTGATGTTAAATCCTGAACAATTTTTTCGACTTCTCTGACCGAAAGACCTTTATGGATAATGCGGTTAAAAATTTTTAATTGTTCATCCGCATGACCCACACTTATAAGCGCTCTGGCATGCCCCATAGAGAGCTTGTTATCTCTTAATGCCGCTTGTATTTCGAGGGGCAGTTTTAGCAAACGCATGTAGTTGGCAACTGTTGAGCGCTTCTTACCCACTTTTTCGCTGAGCTCTTCCTGTGTAAGTTCAAATTCATCTACAAAGCGTTGGAAGGACAAAGCGACTTCCATAGGGTTAAGGTCTTCTCTCTGGATATTTTCAATGAGGGCCATTTGCAACATCTCCTCGTCAGAGTCCGCACCACGGATATAAGCAGGGATCTCTTTCATGCCGTTTATTTTGGCAGCTCTGAAGCGGCGTTCGCCTGATATCAGCTTAAATTTTTGGCCGTCTGTTTTGCAGATGGTTATTGGTTGTATTATCCCAATTTTATCAATAGATTCGGCCAGTTCTTTTAAGGCTTCTTCTTCAAAATCATTGCGGGGCTGGTAAGGGTTAGCTTCGATAATGTCAAGATTGACATTAAAAATAGAACCCAGTGTATAAGTGCTTTGCTGAAACTCGGTAGCATTTTCTAAAAGGGCACTCAATCCTTTACCCAAAGCTTTTTTTTTGGCATTCATGAGGTTTATTTTTCTTTAGCAGGCGTTTGTTTTATCAAGTTATTCTTTTGTAAAATTTCTCTGGCAAGGTTAAGATAGTTGGTAGCTCCTTTACTTGAGGCATCATGCATGATAATGGTTTCTCCAAAACTGGGTGCTTCGCCAAGTTTGGTATTGCGTTGAATTATTGTGTTGAAAACCATTTGCTTGAAATGGGATTTTACCTCCTCAACAACCTGATTGCCAAGCCTTAACCTTCTGTCATACATAGTAAGGAGGATGCCTTCTATATCAAGATTGTTGTTCAGGCGCGACTGAACAATTTTTATAGTATTTAAGAGTTTTCCAAGCCCTTCTAATGCAAAGTATTCGCACTGTACCGGTATAATTACCGAATCGGCAGCAGTTAGAGCATTAACAGTAATGAGGCCAAGTGATGGCGAACAATCAATGATAATGAAGTCGTAGCGGTCTTTTATGCTATTAATGACATTACGCATCATTTTCTCCCTGCCCGGTAAATTAATCATTTCAATTTCAGCACCCACCAAATCTATGTGGGCAGGAATGAGGTCCAGGTTTGGTGTGGCAGTGTTGAGGATTATATTTTGTGGCTGTATGTCATCAACAATACACTCATATATGCTTGTTTTGATATTCTTAGGGTCAAAACCTACGCCTGAAGTAGCATTAGCTTGTGGGTCAGCGTCTATCAACAATGTTTTGCGTTCCAAAACAGCAAGACTTGCCGCAAGATTAATAGCTGTAGTTGTTTTTCCTACTCCCCCCTTTTGATTGGCAATAGCAATTACTTTGCTCATATTTTTGCTTTGGTTTAAAATTCGTTTCGCAAAAATACAAAAAAAGCTGATAGGGAACTATCAGCTTTTTTTGTAAAAAAACTTTTTTTCTAACTTTCATCCTTTTCTTTGCTACCAAGGTCCTCGAATTTTACATCCGAAAACTTTTCTATTTTTTCTTGTGGTTCCTCTTGTGGTTCCTCGGGCTTCTCTCCAGTGTTGATATAATGTATGACTGTACTGAGACCCTCGGTAAACCTGTCAAAATCTTCTCTGTACAAAAAGACCTTGTGCTTTTCGTAATAAAACTTATTAGTTTCATTATTAAAACGCCTTTTACTTTCCGTTATGGTTAAGTAAAGTTCACCATTTCTGGTCGTTTTTACATCGAAAAAATAAGTTCGTTTTCCCGCCCTGATTGTTTGAGAAAATACTTCATTACGCTGCTGTTCTTTTCCTTTATTTTCTTGCGATTCCATGGGGTTAAAAAAAATTTTTGTTGATACATTGTGTTAATTGTAGTACAAATATATGTATATTTTTTTTTCTAAAAAAATAAATTATGGAATACTGTAAGATAGATTTATTTCAATGCCACCAGCCTGATTAACATGCTTGCCTAAATCACCGGCATTAAAGTCGTAAGCCATATTCAGACGCAGGTTATTAAACTCTAAGCCGACGCAAGGGATAAAAACATCATCAAGCCTGTAATAAAAACCTATATTGAACGCAGCGCCATCTTCCTGAGCCTTGTATCTTAATGAAGTGCCGGCTATAATACTTTCAACGGGATTCAAATGCACATATATGATGCGTGGGATAAGAGCCAATTTTTTTTGTTGAGTGCCAATAAAAGCAGCTGTATGGACAACAAACCGCGTGTAAATATCAGCATCGTCGTAATTATAAAAAGAATTCTGTGGCATGAAACGACTGTTTAACGATGCCCCTACTTCCAATTGAAAGCCCTGATTGATAAAAGGTCTGAAATTTTGAGTCCGATAGTTGTACAATAGACCTCCGGCCACATTAAAAAAGTTAAAACTATTGTTTAAATGAGGCTCTAGAGTCCCTAAAGCTGCATCAAAAGAATTAGTAGCCGGATTGTACTGGCTCCCCCAAAATAAATTATCATAATTCAGATTGCATTGTCCTAAACCGGCCTGAATACCACCTCCTAAAAAATTATGCTTGTTAAGCTGTTGCATATATCTGAGCGATAGCATCCCATTTGTTGTACTGAAACCGGATGCACCTGCTTTGTCACGCATCAGTAGCACCCCTATAACCAAAGGTTCTGCTTTATGGCTCCCTTCATTAACTTTCATTTCCAGCTCTAAGGAAAAAGTTTCGAAAGGATGCTCCATGATGGAACCCCATTGATTACGGTAATTAATCTCCACCCGACCAAAATTATCATCAAGCCCTGTTTGTGCAGGGTTGACCAGTAGTGGCGTGTTGAAAAATTGAGAGAACATAAGGTCTTGTCCAGTCGAAGTGTAGCTGGTACAAATAACCGAAACAATTATTAATATTATTATTTTTTTCATAGCATATATATTTTCATTAATAAAATTTTATAGCGGTTACTCAATATTTGAGTAACCGCTATGATTTTACCTTATTAAAGTTACATCGCCACTAAGTACTTCTTCAGAACCATTTGAAAATACCACTTTCAGGATGTATGTATATACCCCCTGGGGCATCATAACTCCATTAAAGCTTCCATCCCAACCGATATTTGCATCATTACTCTCGAAGAGTTTTTTGCCGGATCTGTTGAAGACAGTAAAGTGAATAGATTCAAAACCTTGTCCATATACATAAAGTACATCATTGGCTCCATCGCCGTTAGGCGAAAAAATATCAGGCACCAAAACACCTTTATGACATGACACCATAGAGGGCTCAAGCTCATAACTGCTTGTTGCAGAGCAGCCAAAGGCATCTTCAAGCGCTAACTCGTAATTGCCGGCTGATATGTTTTCCAGATAAAATGTTGTTAGCAAGGTGCTGCTTGTATCGTATATTTCGTTATTATAGAACCATGTGTAGCTGTATGGCGACTGAGTCGGTGTTGTTATGACAACAGTAAGCATGCCATCTCCTTTATCTATACAGCTTTCTGCTTCGCCCTCAATAGTTAATACCGGAACGGGTGCAACGTAAATATTCAGTTCTGCTGTATTTGAGCAGTTGTCCCACGTAGTGGCAGTAACTGAATATCCTGTAACCGGCGGATGAGGTACAACAGTTTGCTGCGAGCTTGTAGCTCCATTACTCCATATATAGCTGGCTATGGCAGTATCTGCTACCGCCTCCAGATTAACGCTTTCACCTTCGCAAACATTTGTAGAAGATGCTGCTATGTAAATATCCGGCAGCTTATTAACTTCTACTTGTATAACTGTATCAGATTGGCATTGGTGATCACTAACTGTTAATGAATAGTCTCCTGCATTGTTCAGCGTAACATTTGGAATATTAACAGTTGCCATATTGCTCGAAAAACCAGCCGGTCCAGACCATTGATAGCTTGTACCGCCTGATGCTGTCATCACAATATCACCTCCTTCACAAACAGGACTGTTGGATGTTACACTTATAACAGGCAAATCATGAACATGTATATCAAAAGTACAAAATACAAAACAGTTATTGGTATCCGTTAATTCGTATGTTATGGTATGTATTCCAAAACCGGCTAATGATGGATAAAAGGAATTTTGGCTTACCCCTGTACCCGAATAGGTTCCTCCCGGAGGCAGCAAGCTGCTTGTCAGAAGGATGCTGTCAACTTCAATACATATATCTAAATCAGGTCCACAATTTAATACAGGCACATCATGGACAAGAATTTCGAGTGTGCATATATTTGCACATCCGTTAGTGTCGGTATATGTATAGCTTATAATGTGATTTCCTGCACCAGCTACCCAGGGCATGAAGTAAGCACCACTGACTCCTGTCCCACTGTATGTGCCACCACCTGGAGTAGCGCCTGTAAGTAGTATGGAGTCGCCGTTGACACAAGCATCAAAATTCGCAGGGCAACTGATGGCCGGCAAGTTAATAACTGTAATAATAAAATCACAAGAGCTTATACAGTAATTGACATCGGTATATGTATATGTAAGAATATGCTGACCTACGCCTGCCTGTTGTGGTAAAAAATAACCGTTGCTCACGTATGTACCAGTGTAAGTGCCACCGGAAGGTAATGCTCCTGCAAGAAAAACGGAGTCCACATTGACACAAACAACCGTGTCGGGATGACATGTTAATACAGGAAGTGGCTGTACTGTTATATCAAACTGGCAGGTATTGGTACAACTGTTTAAATCTGTATAAGTATAAGTAATAGTATGTGTGCCTAAGCCGGCTACATGTGGGAAGAAATAACCTCCCGTAACGCCGGGACCGCTGTAAGAACCACCCAAAGGTAAGGAACCAGTGAGTTCAGTAGAATCGATATTTATGCAAATATCAAAATCTACCGGACAATTTACTACGGGTAAAGGATGTACTGTAATAGTAAAAATACAACTGTCGGTACAACCATTTAAGTCCTGAAACACGTAGGTGATATCATAATCATCTGCTGTGAGCTGTGCAGGGAAGAAATAGCCGTTGTTAACACCGGTGCCGCTATAAGAACCTCCTGCTGGTGTACCGCCTGTTAGAAGCAATGAGTCAACACTTATGCAGACATCAAAATCTGCAGGGCAGGTAACTATTGGCAAAGGATTTTCCACAACAGTCAGCACACCGTTCATATAGGTATATACATGTGCTGTATCAATAAAATGTCCCATCACATTATAGGTGCCGTGGTAGAGGTTGTCCCACACCAAAGGAGTGCCGGTACCGTTAATAGTGTCAAACGGAAGACCATCTTTATAAAGCACATAAAATACATTGCTTTCGGAAGATGACAAGGTAGCCGTTACACCCGGTTGTCCTACACAATAAGAGATACCTCCCGTGAAATCAAATGTGTCGGGCGGGTAAATCATATCGAAATAATGTACATAGGTATGG
Source organism: Bacteroidales bacterium (assembly GCA_003565735.1). Lineage (GTDB taxonomy): Bacteria > Bacteroidota > Bacteroidia > Bacteroidales > PXBB01 > PXBB01. Next base: position 4,150 of record PXBB01000006.1, on the reverse strand, counting down.
CTGTAGCTGCCTTCATTGTCTTTGGCTCTGATGCCCATAAAGTTTGGTCCTATGGCAAGAGCTGCAAGGTCAATAATCAGAGAAGTGTCAACATAAATGTCGGGGACAGCAGGAATGGTCAAACCCTGACCAATTCCCGGGTCGGGATTATTGAAAAAATATTCTATTTCTACGATATTTGACAAGGGTGCGTGCATAACATCATCTATGTGAAATCTGTGGGTATGTGTGGCACCCCAGTGTCCACCTGCATCTTTTGCCCTGACACCGAGAAGATTAAAACCGGGCGTGGCACTGCTCAAATCAATGAGCGGCATGATATGCAATATACTGTCCGGAGTAATGCTGATACTTTCACCTTGTCCATAGCCGTCATCAGTATTCAGGAAGTACTCCACTTCAACAATATCAAGCAAGGGTTCCTCAATATATGTTTCGGTAACATGAAACAGATGAGTATGTGTAACACCCCAGTGTCCATCAGTGTCCTTAGCTCTTATACCCATGAGGTTAATGCCGGGATTGGCACTGCTCAAGTCAATGAGAGGGGTGATATGCAGCATGCTGTCGTTTGTTATGGGAAGGTTAATGCCTGTTCCATAGCCGTCATCAGTATTGAAATAATACTCAACTTCAACAATATCGGGCAGTGTTTGCGTATAAATTTTATCAGCTACATGAAAGCGGTGGGTATGTGTGCTGCTCCAGTGGCCGCCTGCATCTTTTGCCCTGATACCGAGGAGGTTAAATCCGGGAGTAACACTGCTCAAATCAATGAGCGGCATGATATGCAAGATACTATCAGGCGTGATGCTTATGTTTTCTCCTTGCCCATAGCCGTCATCGGTATTAAAAAAATACTCTACTTCAACAACCTCCTGCAAGGGTTCTTCAATAAATGTTTCTGTCACATGAAACAGGTGTGTATGTGTAGCACTCCAGTGCCCATTAGCATCTTTGGCTCTGATACCCATCATATTGATGCCGGGATTGGCACTGCTCAAGTCAATGAGAGGGGTGATATGTATCATGCTGTCGCTTGGTGCCGTCAGGTTGAGTCCTTGCCCATAGCCGTCATCGGTATTGAAAAAGTATTCGACTTCTACAACATCGCTTAATGGCTCGTTTAAACTTTTGTCGACTACTTGGAAGCGGTGTGTATGTGTAATGCCCCACACACCATTTTCGTCCATGGCTCTGACACCCAGTACATGAAAACCGGGAGCTGTTGTACTCAAATCTATAGCTTCAAAAATGTTGACAGTGCTGTCGGGAGTTATAGCAATTTGAGTACCTAAGCCATAGCCGGGGTCTATGTCAATATAATATTCCAGCTTTGTAATATCAGGGGCATTTTGGGCATAGAGGCTCCCCGTACAAAGCAAAAATACTATGGCTTTGATAAGAAATTTAAAACTTCTCATCATTCTTAATGATTGGACTTTATTCTTATATCAGTTGGCAAGCCCCCTGTAACAGAGCCTGTGGCCGGTGCAAAGAATTGAAAAACGGCCGGTACATTAGGAATCCCTGACAAGCGGTAAGGGTCGGGGCCACCAAACATGCCACAGTCAATACCCGTAAGCCCGTAACCTATAGCCGGATTAGTCGGGTCATCAATAAGGCGGTACCTGCCATCAGGGCTGGGGTCGCTTAAATCAAAAACCAAATTCATATCCACATTTTGCAAATTGTTGGGCGCAGAAAACTGCGTACCACTACAAATATTATTTGTTGCTAAATTATTGCCAAATGTATTTGATCCGGTTGAAGAAACTATGTTATTGTGTATGGATGAATTATAAATCGTTAACCTACCAACGCCCCGTAAAACATTATTATATATACTGGCTTCCGAAGTTGCATGCATAGTTATGGTGCTATTACTTGAACTGTGTGTTTCAATATAATTATTCATAATCAATATGCCTGTTGAATTTTCACTTGTGCTTATTGAAGTAAAAGAACCCCAAAAATAATTCTGACTAATAATTACATTGTTGACATTGGTGGCAATAGTTATTCTGTTTGCTGAAGCACCATGTTCAAAACGGTTGCGTTTAATGACAATATTGTTTGCATTGACATTGATAGAATGTGTGATATGCATGCCCATAATAATACTGCCCTCTGAACCGGCGTTAAAGTGTATTGCGGAAGTTACTCTTGCAGTACTGGGGTGTGCCTGTGTTTCGGGATTGCTGCCCAGAAAATAGCCGGGGCCGATAATAACTACTCTTTTTGTTATTGTAGCACCACTGTAAGCGGCAGAGCTGCCGTCAATGTAAATGGTGTCGCCATCATTGGCTGCAGTAAGGGCACTATCTAGGGTGGTATAGGGCGCACCGCCACCGGAATTGTTAACACGCAGTTTGTCTGCTAAGCTTGTGTTCACTACTGCAAATACGATTGCAAGCGTAAGAAGTAAAGATTTTGTTTTCATTTTGTTTAGATTTTGGTAATTAATAATTTAGGAGATAGTTTGTTTGCTTATTTTGTTTTGTGTTCTTCTTTTTTAATCATTAATGTTCACTGTCATTCTGAATGGATCTAAAGCGTTATGAAGAATCTCTAGCCTTGTGTAATATAGATTCTTCGCTCCGATAGCCATCGGAGCTCAGAATGACATTTGATAAGCTTAGAATGACAAAGTTTTTTTTTCTTGCATAAGATTATCAGTCTTTAACACATCTCACGGTATGTCCGGCTCTGATATCGCTCATAAAGGTAGTAGTAATGCCAAAGTCGGAATAGTCGAGAAAGATATAGTAATAGCTATTAGGGAATCCTTGTACAGCATCTGTTGTCCAGATGTAAGCTCTTTCGTATTGGGTATAAAAAAGGCCGTCAGAGTGATTCCTGAAGCCTGCGGGCATCACGGAAAGTCCAGACGCATTGTTTGTCGCCAGGTTATTTCCGGGCGCACAACTGTGTGCGGCGTAACTCCACCCGATGTTGGAAGCCATGGCCTTGGCAACCCATGATGTATTGGTGCCGCAATGGTAATTATTGGCACCGAGATATGTAGCTAACTGTTGCCACTCACTTATTGAAGGCACATGCCATCCGGCAGGACAGAGATTGCCGGCAATAACGGCATGGCCATTATACATAAAGCCGTAGGTGGATGCCGTTGTGGGGTCGTTGTCAAAATAAGTATAAGCGCCCGAGCTCTGCCCACTCCATGCTGCATTATCAGTAACCAAGGGTATAGGTGTGCCATTGTTGTATGTGCTCGTGTGCAGGGTTTCTCTCATCCAGCACTGGCTACCAATTTGTACGGTGCTGTATATATTCCCGTCAATATCTGCAACGAAAGGGAGCCCTGTACAGGTGTTGGTTTGCATATCAAATAAATAGGTGGTATCGGCCTGAGGAACATCAGCAATAACTCCCACTCCGGTTGTTGATAAACCGGCACTGGCAAATGCCACATATACCAAGTGGTCGCCGGGCACCCACTGGAAATTTTTCGTACTACTTTTGCGTAAGCTTAACTCTTTGATACCTTCATAGTTAATAACGGCATGGCTGTTAATGCCATTGTCTGTTTTGTGTACTTTGACGGAATATGTGTTATCAGGGGTTTCCAAAGTAATAATATAAATTCCGGCAGCGCCACCTGCAAAGGACAGGGTGTGTGTGCCGCTTTCTAAGAGCCTGCTAAAACGGGCGACCTCCTTGCCGGATATATCGGTTGCGTAAAGGCTTATGGGTTGAGTTTCTTCTAAATATACATTAAGGCTCGTCTTTTCTTTAAAAGGGTTTGGGTAGTTCTGGACGTATGCCTTTGCCCCATAATAATCATCTTTATTAATATGGACTGTCGAGTTTAATGTATAGGTTGTTTGTGGTGCATAAATCACATCAGAACATTGTCTGTCGGTGTTGATTATATGAATACTGTCAATAGCAACCGTTGTATTGTTATACAAAGCATCAAAGTTTAAATTTACAGATTGAGATAGAATGCTTGAATACAGAAAGAAGAGGAAAGCAAAATGGGGTATTATTTTTTTATTCATAAATAATAGAATTTAATTAACAATAAAAAATATCTAAAAAAGTATTTATGAGAGCAAATATAGCATTAAATATATCGAAAAACAAAACAAAATAAATAAAAAATATATCAAAAAAGTTATATGAT
>PXBB01000168.1 GCA_003565735.1 Bacteroidales bacterium | reverse complement strand
TTGTCAGTATGACCAATATAATACTTGTTGTAGTTTCTTGAATAAAGAATATAAGCGTAAAACATACTTATAAATAAAAAAGAGCCACAACTCCATTTTGTTGTAACTCTTTGATTTTCATGCTCCCCCTCTTGGACTTGAACCAAGGACCCTCTGATTAACAGTCAGATGCTCTAACCAACTGAGCTAAGGAGGAGTGTACATTTTTTAAATAAATGTGGGGCAAAATTAATATATTTTTTCAAATAAACGTATTTTTGCCCAAAAAAAACATGAAAATTTTTCAGCATACAGCAATCCTATTGTCTTTGTTGTGTATATCAAATACCGCCTTTATGCAATCGATAGAAATTCCTTATATTGACAAAAAAGCCCTGGAGGAAATCGTAATTACTTTAATAGACGAGATATATGATGGCCGCTTAGCTGGCAGTGAGGGCTTTAATAAAGCAGCGGAATTTTGTGCCCATTTTTTTATGGATCATGAAATAGGGGTGGCAGAACCTTATGAATACTTTCAAACATTCAATATTGAATACAATAAGATTGTTGATCCGCTTAGATTTTACAAAATATTTGGCGGCGACACCACCCGTTTTAAACTCGGGCAGGATTTTGTGGCACGTGGATTTAGTGGTTCAGGCACCTATGATTCTGATGTTGTTTTTGCCGGCTATGGCATATCCTTACCGGAGTATGGTTACGATGATTATGCCGACATTGATGTAAACGGCAAAGTTGTGCTTATTTTTAATGGCAACCCGCATTGGCAGTTAGGAAGTAACTCCTGGCCATCATCTTCGCCACGGTACAAAGCACAAGTTGCCTACAATCATGGTGCTAAAGGTGTTTTGTTGGTTGCATCCCAGAACGATCGCACTGCAAAACCTTTTGGAAGTGTTGCTACCGGGGGCATTCAGGAACATTTAGAAAATGTAACAAGCCTCCATATTGCCCCCTCTGTAGCTGATAAGCTATTAGCTGTTCACAATACCAACCTTGAAAGACTCCAATATCAGATAGATGAAACACGCCGTCCTCACTCTTTTAGGCTCAGGCCTAACATTTTCAAGGAAGTGCATGCATTGTATAAGCCGGCTGTTGAAACTATGAATATTATTGGGCTGATAGAAGGACAAGATGAAGACTTAAAAAATGAATATTTAATCATTGGAGCGCACTTAGATCATGTAGGCCGTCAAGGAGCGCATCTGCTTTTTCCGGGGGCTAACGACAATGCTTCGGGCGTTGCTGTTTTGTTGCACCTAGCAGAGCATTTGGCCAGAAATCGTGAACAATTGAAGCGTTCGGTAGTATTCATTCTTTTTTCCGGCGAAGAGCACGGTTTACTGGGTTCCGGCCATTATGTTGAAAACCCTGCTGTTCCTATTGAAAAAACGGTGGCTATGTTTAACCTTGACTGCATAGGCTTTGGAGACAGCATCCGTATAGGCAACGGCAAAAGTTCGCCAACACTGTGGAGCCTGGCCAGAGATATTGATAGTAAAACAGACCAAAGAAGTGTTGCTCAAACCTGGTCGGGCGGAGGTGCTGACGCTACACCTTTCCATCAGGCAGGGATTCCTTCATTGTATTTTGTAGCTACCAATAGCTACACGCATTTGCATTTACCCACCGATGTAGCAGAGACACTAGACCTTGAACTTATGGCAGCATTTACAAAACTTATTTATGCAACAGCATGGAAAGTTTTGACAGGGCATTATGAAAAAGAAGAAGTACTTTTTTAGTAACCATTGAAATTTTTAAAAAATGACAGTAAAAGTAGTGGTATTGGCATTGTATGCTTTGATGATTATTATTGTAGGGATTGTAGGATTAAGGAAGACAAGAAGTTCAAAAGATTTTTTGTTGGGTGGCGGTAATATTGGACCGTGGATGACTGCTTTTTCGTATGGCACGGCATATTTTTCTGCTGTGTTGTTTATTGGCTTTGCAGGTAATATAGGCTGGAACTTTGGTCTTTCCGGTTTATGGGTTGCATTTTTCAATGCTTTTATAGGCGTATTTGTTGTGTGGTCTCTTTTAGGCTGGAAAATCAAACAAGCCGCTTTGAAGTATGAAGTAAGCACCATGAGTGAATTTCTTGAAAAAAGGTATGACTCTTCTACATTTAAGCTTTTGGGCTCCATAGTTATTTTTATATTTCTTATCCCCTATTCAGCTGCTGTTTTTATGGGCTTATCCTATTTATTTGAAATCTTTTTGAAGGTGGAGTTCCTTTGGATACTGGCAGCTATGGGTATTTTTACAGCAAGCTATATAGTTTTAGGGGGATACAAATCTATGGCATTGATAGATATGATTTTTGGGCTCATTATGACTTTTTGCGTTATTCTGTTGTTTTATTTTAATGTTGAACGTGGAGGCGGTTTTGTATCAATAAGTGATAAACTGCAAGCCATTAACCCCAGGCTGGTATCTACTGTAGGACCTCCGGGTTGGTGGCCATTGCTGTCGCTGGTCTTCTTAACAAGTATAGCCCCTTTTGCTATGCCGCAATTGGTTCAAAAGTTTATGGCTATTCGCGACCACAAATCAGTTAAAACAGGCGCCATAGCCTCTACATTTTTTGCTGTTCTTATAGGTGGTGTGGCCTATTTTTTAGGCGCTACAACCCGCATTTTTATTTCACCCGAAACAGCCCCCGAAATTTTTATCAATGGTGTAAACTACGATTTGCTTATGCCTGAACTTTTAAATACTGTTATACCTGCATCCTTATCTGTAATTATCCTTCTGCTAATCCTTTCGGCCTCTATGTCCACGCTTGCCTCACTGGTTTTAATATCGAGTTCTTCCTTTACCAAAGATTTCTGGGGCGGTTTTATCAATAAAAATATGAATGATAAAAAAGAAACGGCCATGATGCGTTATATGAGTGCCTTTTTTGTACTACTGGCTGTTCTTTTTGCTGCTGTACAGCTGGATGTTATTGTTGAAATACTGGGTATTTCGTGGGGTGCGCTGGGCGCTTTCTTTTTAGGACCTTTTGTGTGGGGGCTCCTCAGCAAAAAGGTAAACAAAACCGGAGCTTTTGTTTCCGGTATCGGTGGCCTTTGTGTTTGTCTTATTCTTTATTTTTCCGGCATGTCATCTCCCGAAGCCGGAACCATCGGGATGCTGACTTCCCTTGTCTTGAACCCGCTTGTGAGTGTTTTATCCCCGATCAAACAAGCAAATCGCCAGTAATGATACTTTGTCCCAAATAATTAAAATAAAAGCAAAAACAGTTCAGAAAATCCATTGCATCTGCAACGCTTTCTGTACAAAAAAATCTTAAATAACACATTATAAATATGTTAAGGCATACAACTGCATATTGTTTTTATTTAGACCTATATCAAATTATTGTTAGATGGCAAAAGCTTTCAATCATATAATTATTTACTTATATTTGTCGGGAAAAAACATCACATTTTTTTGATCAACAAAAACGGGTAATATGATTTCATTAATATTATCAACGGCAACGCGTATATTGCTTCCTGTGTTGCTATTATTTTCTGTGTTTATTCTCTTGCGTGGGCATCAGGAGCCTGGAGGAGGTTTTATTGGCGGTTTGGTTGGTGCTTCAGCATTTGCTTTATACACCATAAGTAATGGGATATCCAGAGCGCGACGGATGTTTCCGCTAAACCCTAATGTTTTTATTATAACAGGCTTGTTAATGGCAATGCTTAGTGGGATACTGCCGTTATTTTTTGGTAAACCCGCCTTTACCGGCTTATGGACAGAGTTTGAGCTTCCTGTAATAGGCCCTCTAAACACGCCTTTTTTGTTTGATATTGGTGTTTATTCTGTTGTTATTGGCGTAGCAACAAGCATAATATTTACCTTAAAGTTAAAAGAATAAGAATATGGAGACATTATTAGCCATACTTATTGGCGGCTTGTTCGGTTCAGCTGTTTATATGATGTTGAGACGCAGTATTATCAAGCTTATTATTGGTTTAATTTTTTTATCGCACGCCTGCAATTTATTAATTTTTACCATTGGAGGCCTTGTCAGGGGTAAAGCGCCCATTATTGATGAAGGGCAAACCGGTTTTAGCAACATGGTAGCTGATCCTTTACCACAAGCCCTGGTACTGACAGCCATTGTAATTGGTTTTGGTGTGATAGCCTTTACCATAGTGCTAATTGAGCAAGTTTATCAAACTGTTGGTGCAGGAGATACAGATGAGTTAAAAGCCAGTGACAAAACAATTTAATGTGTAACTTATGATTAATGAATTAATTATAGCTCCTGTAGCCTTCCCGCTAATAATGGCACTCATAACGCTTGCTTTATGGAAATACAGGAATATACAGGAAATAGTGAGTGTAGTGGGGGCCATCATTTATTTTGTTCTATGCTTTCAACTTTTAAACTATGTGTTGAACAACGGGATTCAGGCAGTTCATATGGGCAGCTGGGATGCGCCATTCGGGATTAGTTTTGTAGCCGATACATTCAGCGCTTTAATGATACTTGTTACAGGCCTCATGGCATTGGTGGTAATTGTCTATTCCATTTCGTCCATGCGGCGCCCAAAACAGCTTTGCGATATGGAGCAAAAGCAATTTCAGTATGCTTATTACCCCTTGTTGTATTTTATGTTTGTGGGTATTTCGGGCGCATTCCTGACAGGCGACATTTTTAATCTGTATGTTTGGTTTGAGGTCATGCTGATTGCATCATTTTCGCTGCTGTCATTAGGGGGCAAAAAGCTTCAGATGGAAGGGACTTTTAAATATGTAACCATCAACCTCATATCATCAGCTTTCTTTTTGGTAGGTGTTGGCCTGCTCTATGGCGTTGCCGGCACGCTTAATATGGCACATTTGGCACAAATATTACCTACCATCGAAAATCAAAATATTGTCACCCTTATTGCTGTACTTTTTATATTGTGCTTTGGTGTCAAGGCTGCTGTTTTTCCACTGTTTTTCTGGCTTCCTGCATCATATCATACACCGCCGGTAAGTGTTTCGGCTGTTTTTGCCGGCATGCTGACAAAAGTAGGTGTTTACTCCTTGATAAGAGTTTTCACACTGCTATTTACAGGGCATCTGGAATTTACACACACGATTCTCTTATGGATAGGTGGTTTTACTATGGTGGTTGGCGTTTTAGGGGCGGCTGCACAATACGACATGCGCCGCATTTTATCCATTCATATTGTGAGCCAGATAGGCTATATGATTATGGGGCTTGCACTATTTACGCCCTTAGCAATAGCAGGCGCCATATTCTACTTACTGCACAACATTATTGTTAAAACAAACCTTTTCCTAATCAGTGGTATGGTGCACCGTATCAAAGGCACTTATAACATTCGGAACATGGGTGGGCTTGTCAACTCTTATCCTTTCGTGGCAGTTTTATTTTTAGCTTCCGGCTTAGCTCTTGCTGGCCTCCCGCCTTTGTCAGGATTTTGGTCTAAGTTTTTCGTTGTTAAAGCAGCAATTGATATTAAACACTATTTTATTGCAGTGGTTGCTTTAATGGTAGGTTTACTCACGCTCTTTTCTATGATAAAAATATGGAATGAAGCCTTTTGGAAAAAAATGCCTAACGAAAAATGTGATTCGAAAAAGGATGTTAATTTCTTGTCCAAAGGCAATATTTTCATGATAATTCCTGTCGTGGGATTGCTTGCTATAACAGTTTTAATAGGCTTCTTTCCAGAAACATTATTTACAATTGCTGAAAGAGCCGCAGAAGAATTACTTGATAAGTCTCAATATATTAATGCAGTACTAGGAGGTAGCTTATGAAAACTTTTTCAACAAATGTCTTTTTGGCTGTTTTATGGCTTGCTCTTACAATGAACTTTTCAATTATCAACTTCTCTTTTGGTTTTATTGTGGCATATTTTGTACTGTGGTTTTTAAAACGCAAAGACAAAGAAGAGAAGTATTTTAAGCGTATTCCTTCATTTATGGCTTATTTTTTTCTCTTTGCCAAAGAAGTTATTAAAGGGAGTCTTAGAATCGGATACGAAATTTTATCACCAAAGCATTACATGAATCCCGGAATTATAGCCGTGCCTCTTACAGCAAAAACAGATATGGAGATAACTCTGTTAGCCAACTCTATAACACTCACTCCGGGAACTACCAGTCTGGCGCTCTCAGATGATAAAAAGGTGCTCTATGTGTATAATGTTTTTTTACACAAAGATCCCGAAAAGTCAATTCAGGAAATCAAAAATGGTCTTGAACGTAAACTATTGGAGGTCATGCGATGAACTATACAGGTATCATAGTATATTTTATTTTACCAGTACTCATATTTTCGATGCTGCTTATCTTTATACGGTTGTTTAAAGGGCCAAGCCTCATTGACAAAGTTTTAGCGCTCGATTTGCTGGTAATAGTTGGTATAGGCTCTATCTCAGCTTATGGTATTTTATATAATAAGCCTGCTATTGTAAATATTGCTCTTATTTTAGCCATTTTGGCTTTTCTGAGTACCATTGCATTTACCTATTACTACGAAAAAGGCGACAGAGAGGAAGAGCATCAAGAAATAAAAAACAATAAAAACACAAAAGAATAGCAAAATGTTGAGTGAAATATTCATATTATTTTTTCTGATATTAGGTGCATTGTTTATTTTGGTAGCTTCCATAGGTTTACTTAGGATGCCTGACGTCTATTTGCGTATGGCAGCCAGTACTATAGCAGCCACGCTTGGCGTGTCGTGCATGCTTATTGCTGTAGCTATACATTTCAGAAGTGCTAGCATGTGCTTGCATGTGCTGGGCGTTATTATCTTTTTAGTACTTACCGTACCCATAGGTGCACATATGATGGGTCGGGCTGCACATATAATCGGGCTGAAAAAATGGAACAAAACCATTAAAGATGACCTTGAAGGCAAGTATAACCCCGAAACACATGGGTTCAGAAGTATGGACAATGTATTTGACAATAAAAAAAGCAATACAACTAAGGATAATTAGTAAGCTATGTTAACATTAGTATTTATAGGTTTTTTAGCAGCATCAGTAAGCGTTTTAGTGCACAGATTATGGCCTAAGGCATCTGGTATTTTACTGACTTTGGTTCCTGTAAGCATGTTTGTTTATCTCTTAACAATGATGCCTCAGGTATCTAATGGCGACACAATTATTGTATCCCATACCTGGTTTAAATCCTTTAACATCAATCTCAGTTTTATAGTAGATGGGTTAAGTATCACAATGGGCTTGATTGTTAGCGGCATAGGAGCTATTATTGTTTTTTATGCCAGTGGCTATTTAAAGGGGCACAAAAAGCTGGCCCGTTTCTATGCATACTTACTTTTCTTTATGACCTCCATGTTTGGCGTTGTCCTCTCTAACAACATTATTTCCTTATTTATTTTTTGGGAACTAACAAGTGTCAGTTCTTATCTGTTGATAGGCTTTAACCACGAGCAGGAACGCTCTCGTTATGCTTCATTGCAAGCTTTGCTGGTTACGGGTGGTGGTGGCTTAGCACTTATGGCAGGCCTGATTCTTTTAGGTAATGTTGCCGGCACTTACACCATTTCCGAATTGTTACATTTAAACCCTGTTATTACCGGGCACGGGCTTTATATTCCAATACTCATACTTATTTTACTAGGTGCTTTCACCAAGTCGGCGCAGTTCCCGTTTCACTTTTGGTTACCCAATGCTATGGAAGCCCCTACACCTGTTAGCGCTTATTTGCATTCGGCTACTATGGTAAAAGCCGGCGTTTTTTTACTTGCACGTTTAAATCCTGCACTTTCCGGCCCGGAAATATGGCATACCATACTTCTGTCATTTGGGGCTGTCACTATGCTTATGGGAGCGGCTATGGCCATTGGCCAAAATGACTTAAAACGCATACTGGCTTATACTACAATTAGTGCTTTGGGTATTATGGTTTTTTTAATCGGCTTGGGAACCAACTTTGCTATAACCGCTGCCCTTACTTTCTTAGTCGTACATGCTATGTATAAAGGCGGTCTCTTCCTCGTAGCCGGTGCTATAGACCATGAAACTGGGACAAGAGACATCAGAAAACTGGGCGGGCTCTTCAAGTTGCTGCCTCTTGTGGGCATTGGCGCCGTTCTTGCAGCCCTGTCTTATGCAGGCATTCCCCCATTTTTTGGTTTTATAGCCAAAGAACTTATTTATGAAGCGGCTTACAATGCACCCCTAAATCCATATTTGCTCCTGGGGGCGGCCATTCTAACCAATATGTTTTTAGTGGCAACGGCTATTATGGTCGGCGTTAAGCCATTTTTTGGAGCTTATAAAGAAACACCGAAACACCCCCATCATGCCCCTTTAAGTTTATGGATAGGACCGGTAATTCTGGGTTCGCTGGGTGTTATTTTTGGGGTTGTGGCTTTCATTCCCGACACCTACCTGATAGCGCCTGCAACATTGTCTGTTTTTGCATCAGAAGGCACCAAGCTGTACCTCTGGCACGGATTTAACATCATATTGTTTTTCAGCTTTCTAACGCTTTTAGGGGGGCTGGCTTTCTATAAGCTTAGTTCCTATATTAAAAAACATATGAAGCTTTTCAATAAAGTCGCTGCCATTGGACCGGAAGAATTATATAAAAAATTATTGCAAGGGATGCTCACCTTTGCCAAAGCACAAATAAGCTTCTTCCAGAACGGTTACCTCAGGCACTACTTTATGTGGATACTGGGCTTTTTCGTGGGGCTTATCGTTCTTACTGTGTTTAGCTTCGACCTGCTGCCATTTATCAAGTTCAACCTTATTGATATAGAATTTTATGAAGCTCTGGTCGTTTTTATCATGTTTTTTGCTGCTTTTGCGGCTATTGCTTCTAAATCGGTTCTGGCTTCCGTTGCAGCCTTAGGTATTGTTGGTTATGGCATAGCCCTCATATTTACTTTTTACAGTGCACCCGACCTGGCCATGACCCAGTTTTCAATAGAAACTTTAACTGTTATTCTACTGGTTTTCATTGTTTACAATGTCCCAAAATTCACCGATATTTCCCCCCGAAAAACAAAAATTCGGGATATAGCCATTTCAGCTACTGTTGGCCTTTGTGTGACATTGTTACTGCTCATTGTATTGAATAGCCCGGCAGATGCTAAAATAAGCGATTACTTCCTCGATAACAGTTATCTTGAAGCTCATGGACGCAACGTTGTGAATGTTATTCTTGTAGATTTCAGGGCTCTTGATACAATGGGAGAAATAACAGTACTTGCTATAGCTGCTATTGGAGTATATACGCTTCTGAAATTCAGACGCAGGAAAAAGATGAATAAAGACATACGGAAATAACTTCTTAATATTAAACATTTGTTTTCTTGTTCAGCTTGACAAAGAACATAGTTTTGAGGCAGCACATTGCCTAAAAACAAGCTATTTGACCCGAATGGTACGCGAAAAATCTATTATGAAGTTCTGACTTATAATTCGGGTTAATTCATTATTTTTGGCTTTTCAAAAAAAATAAAAAAAACAGTGGACACATTTTTAAATGAACTCAACAACGAGCAACGCCTGGCTGTAGAAGCTACTGAGGGTCCTATACTCATTTTGGCGGGGGCCGGTTCGGGAAAGACAAGAACGCTGACCTACAAAATTGCCTACCTCATATCAAAAGGCATTGACCCCTTTAATATTTTGGCTCTTACTTTTACTAATAAAGCAGCCAAAGAGATGAAAGAAAGGGTAGAACTCCTATTGGGCTCCAGCGAAGCCAGAAATGTTTGGATGGGCACATTCCATTCAGTTTTCGCCCGCATATTACGTATGGAATCCGAAAAATTAGGATACCCAAGAAATTTTACCATTTATGATGCTGACGATTCCAAACGTCTCATCAGGAATATCGTAAAAAACTTTAACCTATGCGATAAAACATACAAAGCGGCAAGCGTTCTCGGACGCATCTCAAGTGCTAAATCAAACCTCATAAGCGCTAAAGAATATATTAATAACACAGAATTAACCGAAAACGACAAAATTATGTTGCGTCCTGAAATTGGACGTATTTTTGACGCATACAGTGAAAAGTGTTTCAGAGCTTCTGCTATGGACTTCGATGACTTGCTGCTTAATATGAACAATCTTTTACGCGACCATCCTGATGTGCTAAGTAAATATCAGAAACTCTTCAAATATATTCTGGTTGATGAGTATCAAGATACCAACTATGCTCAATATCTGATTGTTAAAAAGCTGGCGGCCAACAATGAAAATGTCTCCGTTGTAGGCGACGACGCCCAGAGCATTTATGCTTTCAGGGGTGCAAACATAGAAAATATCCTCAACCTCAAAAGAGATTACCCCGACTTAAAAACTTTTAAACTGGAGCAAAACTACCGTTCTACACAAACGATAGTTAATGCCGCCAACAGTGTCATTTACAAAAACAAGAATCAGCTTTTTAAAAAAATCTGGACAGACAACGATAAGGGAGCACCCATTAAAATTATTAAAGCCGCAACAGATAATAAAGAAGCCCATATCATCACATCAAATATCCAAAAAATACATTCGTCAGAACATGCAGACTACAATCATTTCGCTGTGCTGTACCGCACTAATGCTCAATCCAGATCTTTGGAAGAGGCTTTACGGAGAAATGAAATACCCTACAGGATATATGGTGGCATTTCGTTTTATCAACGTAAAGAAGTGAAAGACCTTATTGCCTATTTCCGTTTGATAATCAATCATAACGACGATGATGCGCTGCTAAGAATTATCAACTATCCGGCCAGAGGCATTGGCAAAACAAGCATGGATAAAATTGTGATAGAAGCTGACAAGCACAAAGTGCCCATGTGGGATATCATTACAAACACAGACCAATTCGATATTGGCCTTAACAGTGGAGCCATCAGGAAAGTTGAAAACTTTGTCAGCATGATACAAAGTTTGAGTGTTTTTAATAACAGCAAAAACGCTTTTGAAATGGCTCAAATGATTGCCAAAAAAAGCGGATTGTTAAGTGATTTGTACGAGGATAAAACCCCTGAAGGCGTTATGCGATTTGAAAATATCGAAGAATTGCTCAACGGTATTAAAGCCTTTACTGAAAATGACGACTACTACGAAGAAGAAGGTGTCAGAACATTGAGCGATTTTGTACAAAGTATTGCATTGCTTACTGATGCTGATAAGGAACAAAAAAACACAAAAGTCGTTTCGCTAATGACCATACATGCTGCTAAAGGCTTAGAGTTTCCTTATGTTTTTGTAAGTGGCGTTGAAGAAAACCTTTTCCCCTCATTAATGTCTCTCAACAGCAGGTCTGAACTTGAAGAGGAAAGGCGTCTGTTCTACGTTGCCATTACCAGGGCTATGAAAAAACTTTTCATACTTTATGCGGAAAGTCGTTTTAAATGGGGCAATATTCATTTTTGCGAACCCAGCAGATTCATTGACGAAATAGCTGCGGAATATCTCGAATATGATGATGTATCTGTTAGTAGCTTTAACACCTCTAAGCATGATACTTTTAGTAACCATTTTAAAAAAGCCCCCCCCAACAAAACTACCCAGAAGAAAGTAAGTACATTTGGAGAAAGTAAGCCTCCGGCAGGATTTAAAAAAGTTGCAAAAAAAAAACACGCCACCAGCCAAAATCAATTTGATGAATTTTCAGTGGGTATGAATGTAGAACATAACCGCTTTGGCAAAGGCAAACTAATTGGGCTGGAAGGCTCCTCCGACAACAGAAAAGCAACAGTACTTTTTGATAATGAAGGTCAAAAACAACTATTACTAAAATATGCCAGGTTAAAAATAATTTGAATTTGGATTTGAATGATTTTTTTTATAATTTTGCACTAAATATCTATAACAACAATTGGCACAAACTATTACAACGCACAAATCAATTACGTTTTCACTGTTGCATAAGATGAATGAGTAAAATACAAGCCATTTAGCACGAAAATGTATAAACTTATATAGCCCAAAAACCATTAAAAAGCAAAAGTCATTTTTTAAAAAAGTCCGAATAGCTAGCCGTTATGATATTAATTAAAAAATCTAATATGAAAGCCATTTTTATTGTCGCTTTACTTGTAACGACATTATCTGTGCAGCCATTGCAAAGTCAGACAAAAGCTCAGGAGGAAAGAAACAACACCCTGTCTTTAAATATTCCAAGGCTTTTTGTAAACACTTTTAACATCAGCTATGAGAGAATGACAGAAAACAATACCAGTGCTTTTATTTCAGGGAGTTTAACATTCAAAGATGATAATTATGTTGAAAAACACGGGTGGAGTGTTGAGTTACAATACAGATTTTATTCAAGTATCAATCGCGACAAAATTTTTCAAGGGTCTTTTGTAGCTCCCTACATCGGCAACAGATATATCGACATAAGGCGTTATCAAAGTGGTCCTTGGCCGCCTCAAAACGGCACCAAAAGGCACGAATACTACAATACTATTACAGGTGGCATTGTTGGAGGTTTCAGAGTAGCCATTATGCAATCTCTTGTTTTAAGCTTTGAATTAGGTGGGGGTATCAGATACACCACAGGAACAGAAACTAAAAGCACACAAAATATTATGGACTACGGCTATTCAGGTATTTCACCGAAATTTGAATTTTCTATTGGCACGTTCTTTTAACCTTATATTATTATTAAATATTAACTTTTTTTTATGAACTTAGAGTATAATACTGCCCGTCCGAAACTATCTATAACGGAATATGGGCGCAATGTCCAAAAAATGATTGACTATGCTGTGGGCATTCAAGATAGGGAAAAACGTAACAAAATGGCTCAAATCATTGTCCGCACCATGGGGCAACTGACACCTCAACCAAAAGATGCGGGTGATTTTTGGCAAAAAATCTGGGACCATCTTTTTATACTGTCAGATTTCAAACTCGACGTTGATGCCCCTTTCCCTAAACCAACAGAAAACACAGCCAAGCTTAAACCTTCTGCTATCAATTATCCGGTATATACTGTTAATTACAGATACTATGGTAAAAACATTCAAAATATCATAAAAAAAACAACCACCATTGAGCCTGGCGAAAAAAGAAATGCCCTTGTTAAGCAAATTGCCAATCAAATGAAAAAATTATATCTTAATTGGAACAGAGACTCCGTTACAGATGACATCATTAAAAAACACCTTGAAGACCTCTCAGACAATACATTAAGCCTTGACCAATCTGACAAGCTTAACAAAACAAGCGAAATATTAGCCGCCAACAAAAAAAGCAAACATGCCGACTTTAAACAAGGAAAATTCCCGAAAAATAAAAAAGGGAGTTATAGGAAAAATGGCAATTAGCCTGCATTAATAGTCAGAGTTCAGCTTCGCTTCGTGATTTACTGTAATAACCTCTAACATTACCCCGGCAACAAAGAAAATGCTTGTCATACAAAGAAGGTCATTTCAGCAAGCATATAACAAAGGCCTGACTTGAAAAATTAATATACCCAGAAAACAGACTTTGTAGGTCTTGGGTTTCGCCTTAAACCAATTTGGAGAGAAATGCCCAGACTTATGCGATGTGGCGAGAGTTTATATGTTTTTAAGTTCATGTATTCATAACCCAGCCTGATGCCAAAAGCATCAAACCTTGAATAGTAAAATCCCAATCCCGGCGCCCATAGATAATAGCTGTCTGCTTCTCTGACAACACCCCTTAGAGTGCCATATGTGTAAAGGCAGCGTAATTGTATATCTATTCCAAAACCTTTCAGGGGATTAGAATTGTAGAGGTTTACATTTTTGCGCATGCCTGCAAACACATACTTTCTCTTTTCGTGATACTGATTGTAAAACAAATCTGTTTGGGGTACCAGAATTTTTTTATGTGATATTCGTGTGGCATACCCTGCAAAAAAACATGTATGGTATTTCGACTCGCCTATGCCTATGGCATTTTCAAACATAACATCCCAAAAGCCTATATTTAAATGGGCAGGATAAATATTTAAAGATTGTATAAAAGGCGCCAAGCTTCTTTTATCTTCTTTACTTTTAATATGTTTAAAAATTTCTCTGTTATGATTCATTAGCGCCAGCGTTTCGGCTCGATGTCCGTAACGATTGAAAGTCTTATAATCTGCACCGGCTTTCAAAAGCTCTTTAGCCATATAATCACGATGATAAACTATGGCCAGCATAAGTGCCGTAAAACCATCTTCATTGAAATTTTCAATATGCGCTCCTTTCGATAGAAGCAGATCAAAAACCTGCTGCTGATCTCTTATTACAGCAGCCATTAGAGGCGTGTGCCCTTCACCATCTACAGCATTTATGTCAGATGGCGCATCCAACAGCAAGCGCACTATGTCATCGTAACCGTGGGCTGAAGCTATAATTAAAGCCGTATTTCCATCAATATCCCTCAACTCAGTATCAGCATTATAAAACAAAAGCATATCAGTAATGATATAGTAGCCGTAAGCCGCTGCAATCATCAGAGGTGTTGCCCCAAAAATATTTTGCACATTTATATCGGCACCATTTTCTATGAGGGTTACTGCGGCCTCTAAATGGTTGAATAAACAAGCACTCATCAGAGCAGTAAAGCCGTCTTCGGGGCTGGCATTGACATCAGCGCCCGAATTAATAAGCAACTCAACCATTGAGCTATTGCCATTTTCAGAAGCATACATCAAAGGTGTTACCCCTTCACTGGTAATACTGTTAACATCAGCTCCCTGATCAAGCAAAGAAACTAAAGTATGCATATCATCGTAATATGCCGCCAGTATGAGTTCATAATCAATACTATCCTGTTTCTGAGCCGACAAGCTTTGCCACGCAATGAGTAAAAAAGGCAATAATATCCTGAAATGCATGTTCTTTTTTTTGATAAAATTACAAATGTTTTCTAATTCTTTTACAGAAAAATGGCAACTATAAAAATCTTATTGTTAACCCACCTTATTTTATTTGCAGCAAACGGCAAAACACCACTCGCCGATGATAATAGTTATAAACACCATTGCCTTAATAAAGAAGAAATGAAGCTTTATGAAATGGTGAATCAATACAGGCAGCAAAGGCGCTTACCACCCATTCCGCTTTCACGCTCATTATCTTACGTAGCCAAAAAGCACGTCATTGATTTACAATACAACATCGGCAAGGTCTCTCACAGCTGGAGCGACTGCAAGTACGATAGCAACAACCCAAAAACATATGGTTGTATGTGGCACAAAACCCAGGAACTAACATCATACGAAGCTCATGGCTACGAATGTGTTTTTGGCATGCACCCCGAATACGCGACAGCAAAAAAAGCTTTAAAAAGCTGGCAGAGAAGCTCCGGCCATAACAACGTTATTGTAAACAGAGGCCCCTGGCGACAGGTTGAATGGAATGCTTTGGGCGTTGCCGTGTATAAAAATTATGCTGCTTTATGGTTTGGTGAAATAAAAGACAGCGAGCCATCTCCTACCCTATGCCTCTAACCTGCATTATTCACAAAAGTAAACAAAAAATGTGTATAAATTTGATTAACAAGCCAAAACTGATCAAACCATCGAAAATATTTTTTTGTTTACTTTTTCGAGTGCTTTTACTTTAGACCATCTGCTTCGTTGCGAAAGCCTTGAAATAGTTTACTATATCGGCAGCTTTCGACGCCTCGCATCTAACCTAAATTAAAAGCATGAATAATTCAGGCTAAAAGGGTAAATCATCATCCGGGTTATCCTCTTCTGCTTCGTAATCAATAGGCGGTATAGCTTCGTCCGATTGCTGACTTTGCAACAAATCAATTTTCCACGCACGCACATCGGTGTACCAGCGGCCATTATACTCTCTGCTTTCTATATCAAAAGCTACATTAAGTTGATTTCCTATTTTCAGAATACTGTCATCAATTTTATCACCCCATATACTAACGCATATTTTTT
>PXBB01000113.1 GCA_003565735.1 Bacteroidales bacterium | reverse complement strand
TGTCACAGAATTTGTTTTGCTTACTTCGATAGGCTTAGCTCAAGTTGCAACAAATTCATGTGCCAAAACCATATTCTTGTATTCTTTTTGCCACGGG
Organism: Bacteroidales bacterium; assembly: GCA_003565735.1. Taxonomy (GTDB): domain Bacteria; phylum Bacteroidota; class Bacteroidia; order Bacteroidales; family PXBB01; genus PXBB01. Next base: position 15,781 of record PXBB01000113.1, on the reverse strand, counting down.
TGGCGCTCCGCTTACCCGTGGCTACTGATATTGTTCCCACTTCGGCTTGCTCAGTGCACCGCCTACGGGGAACGCTGTCTTTACTGCTTTATTCACAATTTTTTGTAAAATCTTAAAGTGACACAAGACAGCCGGCGAAGTGCTTTCCCCCGACATCGTCCTGATTTGCGTCCATAAACAAGGTTTTCATTAAAAAGAATAGATTGCTCCCCCGATTTTATCGTGGGTGCAATCTGCCGATACTGCTTTTTTTTCTTTTCCCCTAACACCTTAAACAAAGAAATGGCCAAAATTTGCCTGTCTTATATTTCAGTAATTGGTAATCCCGACTGACTGTTAATCCTTATTTTATATGAACTATCTTGATAGCAAGTAGGTATTCAAATCACAATTTTACTTTTTTTTTGACGGACAATATTGAAAAAAAATGTAGTTTTGAAAACAAAAAAAGAGCGCATGGTTTTTTACAATACCTTTTTATCGTGGTTGATGCGTAAGCGCATGCATCAAATAGAACTGTTTGTCAAATATCCTCATGATGTGCAGCACGAATGGTTTAAAAAGTTGCTGCATGCCGGCAAACAAACCGAATGGGGCCGAAAATACGGCTATAAAGATATCCGTCATATTGAGGATTATAAAGCCCGTGTACCTATTAATCACTATGAAGATCTCAAGCCTTATATCGACCGCCTAATGAAAGGAGAGCAAAGATTGCTATGGCATACTGATGTGAAATGGATGGCTAAATCTTCCGGCACCACAAGTGACAAAAGTAAATTTATCCCCGTCAGCCAGGAAGCGATTGAGGATTGCCATTTTAAAGGCGGCAAGGATTTGCTGTCAATTTATTGCACCAACAACAGTCAAACCAAAATTTTTGAGGGCAAAGCATTAGCACTGGGTGGCAGTCATCAAATAAGTGAATACAACAACGAAAGCTATTATGGAGACCTCTCTGCTATCCTGATACAAAATCTTCCCTTTTGGATAGAATTTCAGCGTACACCAAGCCGGAGTATCACATTAATGGATAAGTGGGAAGAGAAAATTGACAAGATGGCCCATGCCATTATCAAGGATGATGTGACAAATATATCCGGTGTGCCTTCATGGACTTTGCTTCTTCTTAAAAAGGTGCTGGAACTAACTGGCAAAAAGCATATTTTTGAAGTATGGCCACATTTAGAATTATTTGTTCATGGTGGTGTCAGTTTTACACCTTATATAGAAGAGTTTAAAAAGCTTTTCCCTTCGCCGGATATGAAATATCTTGAAACCTATAATGCTTCAGAAGGCTTTTTCGGCATCCAGGATCAGCAGGACAGCAAAGAGTTATTGCTGATGCTTGACTATGGGATATTTTATGAGTTTTTACCCACAGACCAGCTGCATGAAGATCATCCCAAAACATGTGGCCTCGACAGTGTGGAACTTGACAAGAATTATGCTTTGGTCATCACTACCAATGCCGGCTTGTGGCGCTATGTGATTGGCGACACCATTACTTTTACATCCAAAAACCCCTTCCGCATAAGGATTACGGGCCGTACAAAAAGCTTTATCAATGCTTTTGGAGAAGAACTTATTATTGATAATGCAGAGGAAGCGCTTAAAAACGCATGTCAAAAAGCAGATGCCACCATCAAGGAATATACTGCTGCACCCGTTTTTTTAGATGACAGAAAAGCGGCATGCCATGAGTGGCTGATTGAGTTTATAACCCCCCCTGAAAATATCGACTACTTTACCGAAGTGCTTGACAATGCTCTTAAATCTATCAATTCAGATTATGAAGCTAAAAGGTATCACGATATGCTTTTGAAGAAACCTCTGATACGCCCTTTACCCAAAGGTACTTTTTACGAGTGGATGAAAATGAAAAATAAACTGGGCGGACAAAATAAAGTCCCACGACTGGCCAACGACAGAAGATATGTGGATGATATTTTGAAAAAAATGAATATCCATACCGATTAATAATCATAAAACTTTATGGTATAGCGCTATCAGTTTTTGAGTCACTGCCAGGTCGGTAAATGCGCCGGCGCGTTTGTAGCCCTTGTTTCTCAGAGTCTCTGCCGTATGGCTGTCATCAATTATTTTTTTAAGTGCCGCACCTATGGCATCAACCTGATTGTAGGGAACTAATAAAGCGGCATCGGAAGCCAATTCTGCTGTGCTTCCCGTATCTGTAGTAATGACAGGAACGCCCGACGAAAAGGCCTCTAAAACAGGTATCCCAAAACCTTCGTAGATAGAAGGGTAAACAAAGACCTCAGCAGATTGGTATAAAGTTGGCAAATCCTTATTGGGGACATTATGAATGGTTATAAGCCTGTTCTTTAGTTTGTGTTTTGAAGCATATTTTTTTAGGGTATCCAGATATGGAGTTGCCCTTCCCACTATAACTAACGGCATGTCTATATGGTGAAGATGAATGGCTTTTAAAATACTTAGTGCATTTTTACGGGCTTCTATGGTTCCCACATTCAGAATAAATGATGCCGGCAATTGGTATTTTTGCCGCAGTCTTTCTTTCTCTTCAACTGAGCTTTTACTGTAAAAAGCCGAATCGCATGATTGGTAATGAACAGCAATGCGTTCTTCCTTAATATTGTAAAAGTCGATAATGTCTTGTTTTGTTTGCGTGCTGATAGCGATAATTAAATCCGCTACAGTGCATGCTTCCTTTGTTTTTTTGTGGTAAATAAAACGATCGGCTTTTTTGTATAGTTCCGGATGTTTTAAAAAAATCAAATCATGAATTGTGACTGCTTTTTTGACTTTGCTTTTTGTGATATTCAAGGGGAGCTCATTGCTTAGGCCGTGATACAAGTCTAAGCCAAGTTTGTTAATGTGTTTGGTTATCCCATAACTGCGCCATAATGACTTGAACAATTTATAGAAACCCACCGGGTTAACGTTATTGTATAGATTTTTGTCGGTAAAAAGATTTGTATTTGAAGATGGCGAGAACAAGTAATATGCATTTTCGGGATAATATTTTTTGAGGTGACTTATAATATGCCTGCTGTAGTTGCCCAAACCGCTTTTGTTGAGAAAAGCCCGTTTAGCATCGAATCCTATGGCATAACTCTTATCAGTTTTCATGGCATTATACAGCTACATTATAGTCTCTAAGAGCATCGTTGAGGGATGTTTTTTTGTCGGTATCTTCTTTGCGTTGTCCAATTATTAATGCACAAGGCACGCCATAGGTGCCGGCGGGAAATTCTTTGTTATATGTGCCGGGAATAACAACAGAACGGGCAGGGATACGTCCTTTGTACGTTTGGGCAGGATTTTTAGTGACATCAATAATTCTTGTGCTTTTGGTAATGACTACATTAGCACCTAACACGGCTTCTTCTTCCACAACAGCACCTTCAACAATAATGCAACGCGAGCCGATGAAGCAGTTGTCTTCAATGATTACGGGTGTGGCTTGCAAAGGCTCTAAAACGCCTCCTATGCCCACGCCACCACTTAGATGTACATTTTTACCTATCTGAGCACATGAGCCAACAGTAGCCCAGGTGTCAACCATAGTGCCGGCATCAACGTATGCCCCGATATTTACATAAGATGGCATCATTATCACACCCTTTGCCAAATAACTGCCATAGCGTGCTATAGCATGGGGTACAACCCTTACGCCAAGCTCTTTGTACGATTTTTTGAGGGGAATTTTATCATGAAATTCAAAAGCACCTACCTCTATTGTTGTCATTTCTTGAAGGGGAAAGTACATCACGACGGCTTTTTTCACCCATGCGTTTACATGCCATATGCCTTCTTGCTTTTCGGCAGTGCGTACAAGACCTTTATCCAAAAGTTCTATGACCTCCTTTATGGCAGAAATGCTTTCTTGTGATTTGAGTAGCGCTTTGTCAGCCCAGGTGTCTTCAATAATTTTTTTTAATGAGTTTGACATGATATTTAATGCAGTTATTTGTTTACTTTTTATGAATGATGCTATGTAATGCTTATCTTATAATGCTTAATTTTTTGATGTGTATCGTATCATGGGTTTGTATTTCCACAAAATATATCCCCGCTTTAAGGCGGCTGGTATCCAAACGATAAGAAGAGCCCGTATTGGTGTTGGTTTTTTTGAAGAGGCGGTTCCCATGGACATCGTAAATAGCTATTTTTTGAACACTTTGTTTGTGGCAGCCAATTTTGATACGAATAAAATCTTTTGCCGGGTTTGGATAAACATTGACTGAAAAATTAGAATTTATTTCTTTAACAGCAGTGTACGTACTGTTGATAACACCCACGGCGTCAAGGTCAAAGCCGCTGGATGGGAAAGGGGTGGGCCAGGGATCGTTAACTTTGTTGCCATATTGATCGTAGGTAGCGTACTCGGGCAAAATGCTGCCGACCACATCAATTATTTTGATGTGCGTTATGGCATTAATATCCAAGTCAGGAGCGTTTTTTAATTCCTCAAGGTCGAATGGTGTGCCATAGTAGATTCTGTACTTGCCTGCCAAATTGTCAATTTTTGTGGCATCTAACAAACCAAAGCCGTCAATTTGCACAGTATCTTGTGTCAATGAGGTAGCCGGGAAACGAACATAGTTTATACCATCAGAGCTGACTTCCACAAATGCCAGCTCTAAGAAGCTGTCAGTAAAACCATTTTCAAAAATGGCGAAGTCCCATCCATCACCATTTTTTATGGGTTGTTCGAAAGTGACGATAGCATAGCCGCCATCGCCAAAGCTTACGGTGCCATTTTCGCCTGCTTTGCCCGTTGCCATCCAGTCTTCTCCTGCACTCGCCAAAGCTGAGGCCGGATTAGAAATGTCCTGTGGCCCCCTGAAAACTTCACAATTTGCAGCCCACGCCACAAATATGCTGCTGTCTTTATGGATTGCCGTTGTGCCCACTTGACCCGCCGGAGGTGGAAACTGTGCCACAAGTGCGGTTGTAATTAACAATTTGAATAGAATAAGAATAATGCGCATAGCTTTTTGTTTGACAATTGCAAAAATAAGGATTCTTATGAATCTGTTATTTATCTTTTGGTTTTTTAAAACTTATTATATCAAAAATGTAAGCTGTATTATAATGTTTCGAAAAAAAACAGACATATTTGTCATATTTTTTTACACTTTGTCATGTTTATGACAAAATTGCACTCAGTGCCATAACATATATATCAGCCTAAAACGCATATAATCAACAATATATAACTTTGATAAAGTTTTGGTTTGGTTTTTGATAATTTATAAATAGATTAATTAAAAATAAAAAATTAAAAAAACAAAAACCATGATACAACAAAAAATATTAATCAGTACGATTTTAGTTTCACTATTAACAGCAAATATTTTATTTATAAACTTTAAAAAAGAAACAGCTATGACACATCATAATAAAGAAAACGAATACACACTAAAAGACCTACCTTATGCATACGATGCACTTGAACCACATTTTGACAAAATGACAATGGAGATACATCACTCCAGGCATCATCAGGCCTATGTAAATAATCTGAATGCAGCCATAAAAGGAACAGATATGGCACATTTGAGTTTGGAAGAATTAATGAAAAATATTAGTAAATACCCTGTAGCCGTTAGGAATAATGGTGGGGGCCATTACAACCATGATTTATTTTGGCACATATTATCACCCGAAGGAGGGGGAATGCCTGGAGGCAAATTAGCTGCAGCCATTAATGAAACTTTCGGCTCGTTTGAAAAGTTCAGAGAAACTTTTTCGACAGCAGCAAAAACACGCTTTGGTAGCGGTTGGGCTTGGCTAAGCGTGGATAATAATGGAAATTTATTTGTTTCTTCAACACCTAACCAGGACAATCCTCTTATGGATGTTGTAGAAAAAAGGGGGACACCCATTCTTGGACTTGATGTCTGGGAACATGCCTATTATTTAAAGTTCCAAAACAGGAGACCCGATTATGTAGAAACATTTTGGAATGTTGTTAATTGGGCAGAGGTTGAGAAAAGGTATGAGGCATTAATTCAATAATTTTTTCTTGGTTTTTGGTTAATAAGTTGAATGGGTGATGAGACCACATAACTATGTGGTCTCATTTTTTATGGGTATTAGTATGAGAAATTGAAAGCAATTGTCAGGTAATATTTTTCACCAATAATCTTGCTTCCAGCATATCATGCATGGCATATTTTACGCCTTCCCTTCCCATGCCTGAGTCTTTAACACCACCATAAGGCATGTGGTCAACTCTGAAAGTAGGCACATCGTTAATAATTATGCCGCCGGTTTCTATGTGGTTAAAACCATAGTTTATCTCATCCATATCTTTTGTAAATACTGCTGATTGTAAGCCATATTTGCCATAGTTTAGTTCTTCTACGGCATTTTCGAAATTATCAAAAGGGATAATAGTAACAACAGGACCAAACACTTCTTCATAGTTAACTTTCATATCCTTATTCGTATCGGTTATAACGGTCGGATCAACGAAGTTGCCTTTTCTGTTGCCGCCGTGGCGCACTTTAGCCCCTTGCTGAACCGCTTCATCAATCCAGGAGGCGACCCTTATGGCATTTTTTTCGTCAATCATGACAGAAAAATCAGTTTGCATATCGCGCGTGTTGCCTATTTTCAAATTTTTAACCAAGGGTAAGAAGGCATTTACGAATGCGTCATACTTGCTGCTGTGTACAAAAATTCTTTGTGTGTGAATGCAAATTTGGCCGGAGTATGCGAAAGCACCCATGAGGCAGCGTTTTGCAGCACTTTCTATGTCTGCTGTTTGGCAGATAATAGCACCTGCATTGCCGCCCAGTTCGAGGACTACCTTTTTTTTGCCTGCCCTGGCCTTCATTTGCCAGCCCACCTCGGGCGAGCCTGTGAAAGTCAGCAGTTTGAAACGATCGTCGGTAACCATATTGTTGCCCACCTCTCTATCCATGGGCAAAACCGAAAATGCGCCTTTGGGCAGCGCTGTATTGTCAATAATTTCCGCTAATAATAATGTTGTTAAAGGCGTATTTGATGCCGGTTTTAAAACTATTGGGCATGCAGTGGCAAAGGCCGGTGCTATTTTGTGAACTGCCAAGTTGAGCGGAAAATTAAATGGAGATATGCCTGCTGATAAGCCAACCGGAAAATATTTTACTATACCTTCTTTGTTTGCAGCCTCAGGCGTCCAGTCGAGGCTGATAAATTCTGCCGGCAAGCGCTTGGTTTCTTCGGCAGCAACGATAAAAGTTTGTATGGCCCTGTTTACTTCCGCTTTTGCATAACGTATGGGTTTACCGGCTTCCATTGCAAGCGTATCGGAGAAAATATTTGCCTTTTGTTGTATAGCAAGGGCTATGTGATGTAAGATTTCATAGCGTTTATAAGCAGGCAGTGCTTTCATGGTTTTTTCTGCGGCCTGACCTTCTGCAATAGCGTCTTCGAGGTTTTCCAAGCTTGCCATATAGGTCGTGCCTTCAACTTTTTGGGTATAAGGATTTATTACCTCAAGTGTTTTGTCTGTACTGATAAATTTTCCTGCAACATATATTTTGTGTGGTTTCATAGGGTATGTTATTTTTGTAGTATTATCTTGTGTGTAAAGATAGTAAAACTTATTAAAACAGCCTCGTAGTTTTGCACTGCGAGGCTGTTTTATATTAAGAAAAAGAAGGACGGGGAATAATACTTTTATTTATTTTTCTTCTTTTCTTTTTTGGCAATTTTTTTCTTGGCTACTGCCTGTGCAGCGGCTAATCGTGCTATAGGCACTCTGAACGGAGAGCAACTTACATAGTCGAATCCCAGCGAGTGGCAGAATTCTACTGAAGAAGGTTCGCCGCCGTGTTCGCCACAGATACCTATTTTGAGATTTTTACGGGTTTTTCTGCCTCTTTTTACGGCAATTTTCAGCAATTCGCCAATACCTTCCTGGTCGAGAATGTTGAAAGGATCGCTGGGCAAGATTTCATTTTCAATATAATGAGCCATAAAAGCACCGGTGTCGTCTCTTGAAAAGCCAAATCCCATTTGAGTGAGGTCGTTGGTGCCAAAAGAGAAAAATTGCGCATGTTCGGCAATCTTGTTGGCTGTAAGTGCTGCACGGGGAATCTCAATCATAGTTCCTGCAAGATGTGGTATTTCAGGAAGCTGAAATTTTTCCAAAACTTCGTTGTAAACCTCTTTGATGAGTTTATACTGATGTACCAGTTCTTTTTCTGTACACGTAACAGGAATCATAATTTCCGGGAACGGCTTTTTACCATCTTTAATGAGTTCTGCAGCAGCTTCCATGATGGCTTTTATTTGCATTATAGCTATTTCGGGATAGGTGATGGCCAGGCGCACGCCTCTATGTCCCATCATAGGATTGCTTTCAGATAATAGCTCGGCACGCTTATTGAATTCATCAACGGAAATATTAAGACTTTGAGCCAGTTTTTCTTTACCTTCCTTGCTGTGGGGTATAAACTCATGTAGTGGCGGGTCGAGTGTGCGGAATGTAACCGGCAGGCCGTCCATAGCTTCCATGGTTTCTTTAACGTCCTTTTTTACATAAGGGAAAAGTTCTTCAAGTGCAGCTTCTCTTTCCTTCAAAGTGTCGGAAGCAATCATTTTACGTAGAATGAACAAAGGCTCATCGGAATGTTCTCCATAAAACATATGCTCGGTTCTGAAAAGTCCGATTCCTTCTGCTCCAAAAGCACGTGCTTTTTTAGAATCTTCCGGAGTGTCGGCATTGGTACGAATTTTCATTTTACGCACCTTGTCACAAATTTTCAAAAATTCAATAAGGTCTTGATTTTCTTCAGATAAATTGACCAGAGGCAATTGTCCTTCATAATAGGTTCCTTTGGTACCGTTAAGAGTGATCCAGTCGCCTTCAGTAAGAGTTTTGCCGCCGCAAATAAGAGTTTTATTGCGGTGGTTAATTTCTGCTGTTCCTGCACCTACGATGCAGCATTTTCCCCAGCCTCTGGCAACAAGTGCAGCATGGCTTGTCATACCGCCTCTGGCAGTAAGAATGGCTTTGGCCGCCCTCATACCATCAATATCTTCGGGATTGGTTTCTTCTCTTACAAGTATCACTTGTTTACCTTCTTTAGCCCATTGAACAGCTGCTTCGGAAGTAAATACAAGTTGTCCGGCAGCGCCGCCGGGTCCTGCAGGAAGCCCTTTGCCAAGTAGTTTGGCTGTCTTTTCTTTTTCAGGATCTACCATTGGGTGTAAGAGCTCGTCGAGCTGCTCGGGTTTTACACGCAATACAGCTGTATTTTTTTTAATTAAGCCTTCGTTATACATGTCAACAGCCATTTTAACGGCAGCCGGGCCATTTCTTTTTCCGGAACGACACTGCAGCATATAAAGTATCCCTTCTTGTACTGTGAACTCTATGTCGAGCATGTCCTTGTAATGTTTTTCAAGTCTTTTTTGAATTTCGTCCAGCTCTTTGTATATTTCAGGCATGGCTGTTTCGAGAGACTCTTGGTCTCTGGTATGTTCGGTTTTTCCAACCTCGTTGATAGGGTTTGGTGTGCGTAAGCCTGCTACCACGTCTTCGCCTTGTGCATTAGACAACCATTCGCCGTAGAAATATTTTTCGCCGGTAGCCGGGTTTCTTGTAAATGCCACGCCAGTTGCAGAGCTCTCGCCCATATTGCCAAACACCATAGACTGTACGTTAACAGCAGTTCCCCACTCGTGAGGTATGTTTTCAATTTTTCTGTACGAGATGGCTCTTTTGCCATTCCAGCTTTGGAAAACGGCACCAATAGCTCCCCACAATTGCTCCATAGGATCTTCGGGGAATGGCTTACCAATAACACGCATAACGGTCTCCTTGTATATCTCTATCAAGGTTTTGAGGTCGTCGGCAGTGAGTTCGGTATCTAATACATAACCTTTTTCCTTTTTCATTTTGTTAAGCTCATGATCCAGTTGCATCCTTACACCGGAGCCTTCTTCGGGTTCTAATCCGGCAGCTTTTTCCATGACCACGTCTGAGTACATTTGTATAAGACGACGCTGAGAGTCATAAACAAATCTGGGGTTGCCGGTTTTTCTTATAAGTCCTTCACGTGTTTCATTATTCAGACCCACATTCAATACTGTTTCCATCATGCCCGGCATAGAGCTGCGTGCCCCCGAACGTATAGATAACAGTAAAGGGTTTTCTGTTGAGCCGAAAGTTGCACCCATATCTTTCTCTATTTTCTTTAAAGCCTCATTCAATTGTTTAGAAAGTTGTTCGGGATACTGCTTATTTTGTTTGTAATAATAGGTGCAGACCTCTGTAGTAATAGTAAAACCTGCCGGAACCGGTAGCTTAAGATTTACCATCTCAGCTAAATTGGCACCCTTGCCACCCAGTAGGTTTTTCATATCTGAACGACCATCAGCTTTCTGACCGCCAAAGTAATAAACATACTTTTCTTTGTGTTTTTCTTCTTTTGACATTTGTATTCTTTTTTTTGTTAATATTATGATATTTTATACTCAAAAAATGAAATGCAAAAATAATAAAAATATGCCATGCCGTCCCTCATAAAATGTAAAAATATTATTAATAATTAACCAAAACAGGCATTAGCCTGAATTATTCACAAAAAGCCAGAAAAAATGTATAAGACAGATTATCAATTCAAAACATTATTAATATTTAAAAATTTTTTCTATCACATTTTTCAAGGATTATTTGCTTTATATCTTATTTTTTTGTAAGTTTGTTGTAGCAAAACTAAAAAAATATTAGCCATGAAAAGAATTACAGCATTATTTATGGGTTTGCTATTCAGTATAGGAATACAAGCCCAAATTACAATCACTGAGGCAGATTTTGCAGGCATAGGAGCCCATTTGTATCTTGCTCAAGACACACTGCCTGACACAACGCTTTTAGGCGGAGCGGCGGGTGGTAGTCAGACGTGGGATTTCTCGGCCATGCAAAACCATGCGCCTTTACACTATCATTTTACAGACCCTCAAACAACAGCTTTTGCACCATACTTTACCGATGCCAACCTGGCTATTGATGTTGTGGGAAGCGGTTTTACAATGTTTATGGATGTGTCATCATCTCAAATAGAAGCTCTCGGCCAAGCGGGCGACTTTTTCGGAACGGGTACGCCTATAGCTGTCAGGATGGACCCCGGACAGAAGTTACTGGAGTTTCCCAAAACCTACCAGACCACTTTTATGGACACATCTGCTATAACAGTGACTATGTACTTAGGGCAAAATATTGGTGGTGTTCAGATAGACTCCATACGTTTCCGAAGCGTGAGCCAAAAAGTATCCGAAGTTGATGCATGGGGCAGTATGACAACGCCTGAAGGCACTTTTGATGTCATCAGACAAAATAATATCACCCATGTCATAGACTCTACATGGGGCTATATTGACCCCGGATTTGGGATACCGGGTTCCTGGCAATTTTTTGAGGACACCACCTATACGGAGTATTCTTACACCTGGTATGCCAATGGTTTGGGACTGTTTCTTGTTGAAGCCTCTTACGACCCGCATACCAACTGGCTGTCGAGCATACAGTGGCTGCAAACAACATTAACCTCTGCGGAAGACTATGATACTGAATTGGTGCAAGAAACACCTGTAACTTTTGTGGTTTACCCCAACCCTGCTTCAAATTACGTGAACATAAGTAGCAGCACCACACTTGAAAAATGCCATATAAGCATTTATGATATAAGCGGGCGGCTTATAAAGCACTACTTATCTGAAAATAACAATCATATCATGCTTGATGTCAGCCAACTGCCAACAGGGGTTTACATATTGAAAATAGATACTAAAAACCAAAGCACACAACACAGAAAGCTCATCATTGAGTAGTACAGGTTAAACATCCTGCCAGGCAATCAATTTTGTGGTTATATGCGGCTATAATTTCATTTTTGGAGATGTCGATGAAAAATTCTTCTTCCCTTAGACAAGCGATATAATGTCAGATGAAGCCCAATTAGAGTTAGGGCTTTTGTGAGAATTATGGTTTGAATTATGTTGATCCAAAGTCTGTTTCTCCCTATTCAATAAAAATTTTCCGTCATTCACAGCAATATCTGTGGTGTTTTTGGTGTTTCACTCTATTTTTGCTTCGTAAATCAAATATGTCAAACCATGTCATCGCAAAAATTAGAAACGCAAATAGAGCACAATTTCAGAAAATTTACACAAAAAAACAAGAAGGTAAGAAATGCCTACCTGTTGGTACATTCCGAAAAACTGGATGTTCATATAAACCTTGCGCAAGGCAAAACCAACGGGCAGCCTGCCAATACAGCGCAAGCCAGCCATATGGCCTCTGTTGGCAAGTTGTTCACATCCACAGTTATAGGCATCTTGCACGACAGAGGGCTTTTGGCTTATGACGACAAAATCATCAACTATCTTGATGCTGATATAATGAGCGGTTTGCATGTATATAAAGGCGTTGACTATTCCGGAGAAATCACAACTAAGCAGCTATTGACGCAAACCTCCGGCCTGAATGATGTTTTTTACAAATTATTCAAAAAAATAAACAGCGACCCCGCACTTGAAATAACCACCCGCAAAGCCATACAATGGGGTAAAGAAAACCTTAAACCCGTGGCTAAGCCGGGGCATAGACACTACTATACAGATACCAACTATTACTTGCTGGGCTTAATAATAGAAAGCATTACCCAAAAGCCTTTTCATGTTGTTATGCACGAATTTATTTTAGAGCCTCTGGGGATGGATAATACTTATTTGTATGGTTTTTCAAACCCCAAAAACGAGGCAAAACATCCTACGGCCGGTATTTATCTGTGGGATATAAACTGCATCAACGACAAAAGGTTTGCGCAACTCGATTATGCAGGAGGCAGCATAACAGCCCCCATGAAAGACCTGTTGGTTTTTATGAAAGCCCTCACAAGGCACGAGTTGGTAAAAGCTGAGACACTGCACAAAATGATTTATGATGATATTAAAATGGGGTTTCCTGCAATCGGTTTTGATTATGGGTATGCCGTATGGAAACCCAAAGCCATTCCCGTTCTCTTGCCTAAGAAGTATTTCTGCTGGGGCTGTGTAGGTGTAACCGGCGCCTATATGTTTTATCATCCCGATACGGACTCTTATATTATCGGCACATTTAACGACATGGCATTTACCTCAAAAGCATTAAGGTTTATGCTTACCAAAGTGGTTAAAGAATTGATAAATGAACACAAATCAAAATAGTAATAGTATGGAAATTTTACTTAACAAACAAAACATGGAGCCGGGAAAACTCAAGCAGCTAGCAGATGTTTTAGCAGTTGCTTTTGCACAGGATCCAATTATGTACAGCATATTCATAAATAAGAAAGAAATAAAAAAGTTTATGTCTTTTATGATGACATACTTTAATAAATACGGCGAAATTCATTATACAAAAGATTTAAGCGGTGTTGCATTATGGCTGAAACCCGGCGAGAGCTTTATAAGTGCAAAGAACATGTTCTCAAAAGGCTTGTTAAAAGATGTGACAAGATTACTGTTTTCGGTTTCAATATTTAGTTTATACAGACTTTTCAGCATTTCAAATTTCCTGTCAAAAAACAAACCTTTAGAGGCTCATTATTATTTATTTGCAATCGGAAGCAGTCAAAAAGGGAAAGGGACAGGAAAAATGCTAATGAATTTCGCCCTCAACAGGTTTGAAAAAGAGCACACATATTATCTTGAGAACACAAATGTTGTTAACAACTCTTTTTACGAAAAATTCGGGTTTAGCCTTACTAAGGAAGCAAGCTTTAAAGGCAGGACGTTTTTTTTAATGTCCAAAAATGCACAAGCCCATAATAATAGCAGTAAAAGAAGCATAGCAATGTGTTATAGAGATTCGGCTTAATAATAATATCAAGTAGTTTTAATTAAAAAAAATTTACAGTTATGATGACTTACATTACATTCAGTTTGTTGTTTTTTGTGATACATTTTGCGTGTTATATAATAGCAGGTGTTATCGATTTGCAGCTTGCAAAAAAAATGTACTCCGGTAAAAACCGCTTGTACAAGTCTTTTTTCAGGGATATGGACGACCAGAAAGAGAGCATGCGTATTGCAAAGCTTTTAATTCCTTCGCAATTTATCAGAGGTATTATCATGTCTATGGTTCTGTATCCGATACTGCCGTTTTTAGGCGATCTTTCATTTGGGATGCAGTTTGTTTTTATGGCCTCCCTCATGTTTGTCTATGCCGATTTTGCCAGTGCTATTCCATTCTCCAACACCATTGAAGGAATTGTTTACCTGAAGAAAGAGTTTGTAGAAAGAAAAGTGTTTTGGACTATCCAGCTTGAAGCCATTATGTACAGCATTATGTTCGGGCTTTTATCAGCATGGTTGTTGATATAAATTTTAAACATTTTTTATAATGAAAAGAAAAACTATTCTTGCTCTCGTTTTTGGCTTTATAAATTCATTAATTCTACATGCACAAACTGAGCCGGTAAAGCTATACAATCCCTTTACCATCGACATAGACCCTATGGAGCGCTTGTTGCTGGTCAATATTGAAAATGACCCTGATACTCTATATATTGGTTTTGAGCCGCAAGTCTTTGATGATTCTATTAATGGCACGGGACACCTCATTATTGCATGGCGGGTAGATGGAAAAGTAGATGTGTATCACCAACCGTCATTAACCCTAGATCCTGACAAATACAGTATTGCAGGTAAAGGACTGGCCCATATGCTTGAAAGGGACTTAGCAGGCGGGTTTTTCTATGTTAATGAAAGCGGTGTGCAGGCTCAATATGAGTTTGTTGACTTACACGGGCGCATGATAAGTTTCAAAATAAAAGAAAACCACCCAAAAAAGCGCAAACCATTCGGACTATTGGCGCCTATGGGCGACGCAGCAGAAAACCCTCATGCCATGCCTTTGGTGCTGTTGCAAGATTTTTATTTTGTCAGGCAAAAAAACAGCGACATACACTTAGCAATAAACGGCAGGACACACGCCGTTGACAAATTACCCATTTCTATCGACCGCACCAAAATGACCTTCATCAGATATAGTACAAAACCTCTTATTGCAACTTTCAATACAGCTTTTTCAGGACAAATGTCAAATATCGGCATTGCACAAAATCAGCATGCAGTTTATACCAACGGTTATAAAATTCTTCTGGAGTGGAAAGAGGATAAGGCGTTTATTAAATCTATAAAAAAGAAGAACGACATTTATCCGGTGACATTGCATTTTAACAGCGCTTTTCCCAATATTGCGGATATTGAAAACGCATCCATTTACAAAGGGACATTTACTATAGCACACCATCCATCAACAGGGAAAGTAAAGGGCGTTTATAATATTGAAAAAAACAATGATGAGATACACATTTCATTAATTCCTTCTAAAGGTTGGAAGCCGCGCCCTGACAAGTTCTCGCTGCGCTTTTTATACACTGTGGCTAAAATCTTTAAAAAGTGGCCTTCAACCTATGAGTGGACGGCGAGAATTTATCAAAATGATGAGCAGGAATTTATGATGCATAGTAACTGGCGCAGAATTTAAACACAAATTCCCGTATTTCATACTATCAATTCCGACATTCATAAAATATGGTTTTGTGCTAAGTGTAAAAGAGGATATTTTTGAAATAAAAAACAAAAATGATACTTACAATAACAACTTCAGCTTTGATAGGGAGATAGAGAGCTTTGCAAGATAATCAACAAAATTTTATTGTGAATTTTTATAAGTTTTTGAGAGTTTTTTGTTAGAATTTAAGTCATTTGGGCTTTTTTTTCTTCATTTTTTGTTTATATTATT
>PXBB01000072.1 GCA_003565735.1 Bacteroidales bacterium | reverse complement strand
GGCGTCTCGGTCTTCGTGCCCGTGTTCATGGGCCCGCCGCGCCGTCCGTAAGCGACGTTGACGACATAGCCGGATCCCTTGGCTTCGAGGGTCACCGTGTAGACCTTGTCCGAGGTTCCGGCGCGGTAATACAGTGTGATGGATTGATTCATACGTTGCGTCTCCTTGTGTGGTTGGTTTGCGTGTTGGCCCGGGGGGCGCCGGGAGTGTTTTTGAGAAAGGCGGAGGGCGGCCGGGCATCGTTGAATGGCACGTGCCGCACTCCTGTTGTTCTGCGTTATCGAATGATCCGGGGGCAGTGGCATCCGGTTACTGGTCGAGTACCTCGGGGCTCGTCTCCGGAACGGCCCGGCACGCCGCTTCGAAGGCCGCCTCCACCGCTTCATCGCGTCCGTAGTAGCCTCCCGTACTTTCGTCGAAGAGTGCTTCGTCCCGTCGGTAATCGTCGATGTCGTCCCAGACGAATCCGTCCGGATCACGGCGGATGGCGAATACCCGGACGCTCCATCCCCAGCAGTCGCCGTTGCACCACTTCGTGTAGATCTCGCAGGTCTTCGCGGCGAATTTGCGCTCGAGCGTGCGCCTGACTTTTGCGAGCGCGGCTCCACGCGCCCGTCCGGGGCTTTTAAACCCCTCCAGTGATTCACCGTCGCGAAGCTTCGCCGCCCAGGATCCGTCCTCGGCCCGCGTGACCTCGACCAACGACCCGGCCCTTCGCAGGGCCGCACTCGCCGCCTCCGGCCAATTGTCGAAGTAACGGGCGGCGCGGCCTTCGCCCACGCGCAGAATCCAGGGGCGGTCGTCCTGCGGCCTTTCCCCGGCGCAAGCCGCCTGCTCGACAACGATCGGGCGCCCGAGTCGTCGGGCCGTCTCCACGAGGATGTTCTCCCGCGCAAACCGGTCCGGCACCCAGACCCCGGCAAGAGAGACGCCGTCCCAGCGGAAATCCGGCATCCCCTCCATTGTTCCGGCCACTCCCCACAAACCGAGGCCGTGTTCGAAGTAGGAAAGCGGAACGGCGCCCGGACTCTTCAGCAGTTCCTCGGCCTCTTCCGGGTCGCTCACCGAGTTTACGTGCCGGGAGCCGAACGAACGGATCGTTCCCAGGCCTTCGTGCGAGTCACACGGGTTCTCCGTCTCTTCATCGCGCCAGTAGGACACGAAGAGGATGCGATCGTCGAAAATGCGGCGGGAGGTCGAATCCGGGTGGTCGCAACCGATTCCCTCGCAGAAATCTTTCAAGTCGGTTTTCGGATCGGTAATTTGTTCGCTCATTGCTTTGCGTCTGGTTGGAGGGTTATCAAGAACCGCGAAGGGCGGCCCCGGCGCGATCGGAGCCGGAGGGCCGCCCTCGGGGTTTAAGTTTCCTCGCCTTTCCTGTCAGGCGACCAGGATCTTGCGCCGTCCCAGCTCGCCGAAGCGTTCGACGACTTCCTTCGCATCGGCACGGGCCAGTTCCCCGGCACGGTCGCGCAGTTGTTGCAAGCCGCCGACCAGTTGCCGCCGGGCGTAGGTGTTGTCCCGATACTCCTCGGCGGTGCGCGAGAGCAGTGAGTTGCGAGCCGCCTCCAGTTGGGCTTCCAGTTCCGTGTCGTTTGCGAAGTTCAGCTCCTTGAACCGGTCGATGAAACGGTTGAGCCGGTTGAGGGTCTTCTGGTGTACCCCGCATTTGACATCGCCGATACTGGCCAGCATGTCGGTGCACAACTTTGCGGTCTGCTCGCGCAGCGTGGCGATACAGTCGGCGACGAACTCTTCCGTGTCGTGGCGGAGTTTGTCCGTGGCTTCCCGTGCGGCCCGCTCCCGTGCTTGGGCGACGGCTTCCTGTTCGGCGAAGCTGGAAGCCTCCTCCTGCATGGACTCGGGTAGAGCGATCTGGAAGAGCCGCGTTTCGAAGGCGAAGGACTGCTCCAGTTTGGCCGGGGTGGGAAAGGCTTCCTCCACGGCCGCGGCCAAGCGGTGCGGATCGGCGTTCACTTTCGGTGCAAACTGCCTCCACTCCTCAATTGCAGTCGCCCGGCGTTCCTCGTAGCGGTCCAGGAATGCCTGCTTTTCAGTGGCGAATTCGGCCTCGAGGCCCTCCAGTTTCTCCCGGATTTCGCCCAGCTTGGCGTTGGGTACGAACCGGGCCAGACCGTTGAGGAAGGAGAAGGTGTTGTTCTCCACCAGGGCGTGGGCGCGGGATTCGATCAGGGCGAAACCGGCCAGGGCCTCGCGCGGCAGGATGCGTTTGTGGCCGAGGGCGATCAGTCGCTCGGAGACCTGTTCGGGCGAAAGTCCCAGATCCTCCGGGGCCAGCTTCTTGCGGCCCCTCCAGTAACGGATCGAGACGTTGATGAGCACGCCCTCTTGCGTGAGGACGTCGAGCAGTTGGGTGTGGTTGTTGGTGTTCATGGGCTATCTTTCGCTTGGATGTTGTGGTGATTGCGGCCTGGATACGTCCGGGAATCCGCCGCCGTTGCCTTCGGCGTCGGCCAGTATCGTGAGCACCCTGCCGTCGTCGAAACCCAGCACGGGCGCGGGCGACAGACCGGCATCGATCTCCTCGATAGCGGCGGCGACGACCCGGTGGCCGACCAGCGGCAGGATCTCGGCCAGCAGAGCGCGGCCTTCGGACGAGGCGGGCCGGCCGCCGTTCGACCCGGAACCCCATCCGACAAGGAAGTGTTCCAGGCAGCGGAAGGACCCGAGGCTTTCGCCGCGATGCGTGAAGACCTCGATCCAGTCGCGGTAGTGCGCGGCCCGGCGGTAGTAGAAGATTTCGCCGGCCGCAACGACCGCCCGGGCGGACCCGCCGTAACGGGTTACCCGGTCGGTTTGCAGCGGCGCGCGCACGGCTTCGGCGAGGGTGAGGGCGCTCACGCCGCCGCCTCCTCCCGTGAGACGAGGGCCTTGAGGGTGCGACGCCGGGACTTGCGCCAGGCTTCGGCGCGGCTGAAACGGGCGCTGGCACCGACCGCCCCGGTGAGGGCGTTTTTGAAGCACAGCAGCCGGATGGGGCGGACGCCGTCGTTTTGGAGGGAGCCGACGAAGAAAACGCCGTCTTGTTCGAAACGGCGGCGGCTACGGAGGGGGTTTGCGGTGGGGGATGGGTTCATGGTGTGGTTCCTTTCGGTTGGTGGGTTGTTCGTATTGTGGGTTTATGGGAAAGGGGAAGGCCCGACCCGGCGTGGCGTGCCGGACCGGGTCTCGTGGTGTTCTCGGTGTGTCGTAACGGCGGGGTCGGTTACACCGTCGTCGCCGTCAGCTTCGGACTCTCCCCGCCAACCGGGCGGAACGGGTCGGGACCTTCGGTCCGTCTCCCGTCCCCCGGCCTCCAGTCCAGGAACGCGTCGGGCCGCTCGTAGGCTCGTTCGATGAGCCGTTCGAGGACCTCCGTCTCGCGCAGGTTGCGGGTCGCGGCGAGTTGCCGCAGGGCTTCGGTGTGTGCGTGGGTCATATCGGTATGGCTTGCAGGCCGCGCAGGTTGCGCCGCAGTGAGGCGTGTTCTTTTTCGAGCGCCTTCTTCTCACGGTCGGCCTCGCGCAAAGCCGTGCTTACCTCTTGGACGGCGCCGTGCACATCGCGCACCAGATCGCGCAGGCGGGCCACTGCGTCGCGTACCCGGGCGGCGGGATCATGGTCGGCATGCCGCCCGTTGGTGCTCGGGCCGCTTGGTGTGGGTTGGTGGTTCGTATCTGGCATAGGTGTCGGTTTCCTTTCGTTGGTTGCGGTCGGTGTGGTCGGGCGGGAGACGCCGTTAACGGGGGCGGTC
>PXBB01000109.1 GCA_003565735.1 Bacteroidales bacterium | reverse complement strand
GGCCTAAAGTAAAAGCACTCGCTAAAAGTAAACAAAATAATGTTTTTAAGAATTTTAATGTTTTGCATTGATAATTAGTCTTATACATTTTTTGTTTACTTTTTGTGAATAATACAGGTTAGAATAGGTGACATATGTTATGCCTTTATGATAAATTTTACAAACATTAACAAAAAACTAAAAATTATGAGAACATTTACAACAACATTTATTTTGACACTCTTATCAGTTTTCATAGTGCTGTCATGTGGTTCAGCAGATGAAAAGAAAACAAAGGAAACAAAGGAAAAAGAAACTGTTAAAGAGAAGGCGTATGATAAAAAAGGATTTGTATTTGAAATGCCTTCTGAGCTTAAAGGAAGTGCTGAAATTGAGGCTTATTTTGAAGAATTGTATGTAAATCTTGATCAGTTTGCTGATATTTTGGAGGAAATGGTTGATGAGTTTGAGGCAGCTGGTGTTAAAATTGATGACGAACCCAGTATTGGTCAGCAGTTGGCTATTGCTCAAATTGTAGCACCTAAAGCTATGGCCATAAATGAAGTGACTAGCAATATTGCACAACTTCAGATGAAAGCTTATGGGATTATGGATACCCTTACTGTAGAAAGATTGAAAGCATTTCAGGCTTTTGATAAAAAGTATCAGGAACGATTTGATGAGCTTAATAAGAGGTTTGAGAAATTGTCACAATAGGGTTTGGCTTATTTTTTATATAAAAGCATGATAAGAGGTTTCAAACGTTATTCTGCTTCGTAGCAAACGCATACTATTGGTATTTCAAACAAAAATGGTGTTAAAACTTTTTTGTTTTCATGTATTTAAAATATTCCTATCTTTGCTTTTTTAAACAAGTATTATACTATGACCTGGACCATCATAATTACTCTAATTTTAGCCGGACTTTTGTTTCTTGTTTTAGAAATACTGGTTTTTCCGGGTACTACAGTAGTAGGTATTATAGGTTTTGTTTTAATAATAATAGCTATTTACGGTTCTTATGATAGCTATGGAACACCTTATGGTCATTACACGCTGGCAGCATGTTTTGGCCTTACTTTTTTAACATTATTTTTGTCTTTACGCTCCAAAACATGGAAAAAGTTTATGTTAAACGAAGAGCTTGATGGAAAAGTAAATACGATGGAACCGGATGTTGTTAAAGCAGGAGATACTGGAGTGACTGTTTCCCGATTAGCACCTGTAGGTAATGCTCTTATCAATGATGATATCTATGAAGTTTCGGCAAAGGGAGAGTTTATTGATCAGGAAAAAGAAGTGGTCGTTATTAAAGTTGACAATAATAAAATATATGTAAAATTAAAAACAAATTAAATTATGGATGCTAATGTTCCTATTATTATTGCCATTGGTGTAGCCTCATTGATAGGCTTATGGCTAATTTTTTATTTTGTGCCTGTAGGTTTGTGGTTTTCGGCACTGGTATCGGGTGTAAAAATATCTTTGTTACAGTTGGTGCTTATGCGCTGGAGAAAAATCCCGCCCGGTGTTATAGTAACCAATCTGATATCTGCAACTAAAGCGGGTCTTAAGCTTAATCGTAACGATTTGGAGGCACACTATCTGGCGGGCGGTCGCTTAAAGCCGGTTGTTAATGCGCTCATATCAGCAGATAAAGCTAATATCGCTCTTGACTTTAAGTCGGCAACAGCTATTGACCTTGCTGGAAGAGATGTTTTAGAGGCTGTCCAGATGTCAGTAAATCCGAAAGTTATCAATACGCCCCCAGTTGCAGCTGTTGCAAAAGATGGTATCCAGTTGATTGCTAAAGCCCGTATTACTTTGAGAGCTAATATTAAAAGGTTGGTTGGTGGCGCCGGCGAAGAAACCATTTTGGCCAGGGTAGGAGAGGGTATTGTAACCTCTATTGGTTCTGCCGTAAACCACAAAAGTGTTCTCGAAAATCCGGATTCAATTTCGAAAGTAGTATTATCCAAAGGCCTTGACTCAGGTACTGCTTATGAGATTCTATCTATTGATATTGCCGATATTGATGTCGGTAAAAATATTGGAGCTATGTTACAGATTGATCAGGCTAATGCTGATAAAAATATTGCCCAGGCCAAAGCCGAAGAAAGACGTGCTATGGCTGTAGCTTCTGAACAAGAAATGAAAGCCAAAGCTCAAGAAGCACGCGCAAAAGTTATTGAGGCTGAAGCAGAAGTTCCAAAAGCCCTTGCGCAAGCTTTCTTATCTGGCAACCTCGGTGTTATGGATTATTATAAACTGGAAAATGTAAAGGCAGATACCTCTATGAGAGAGTCTATTGCTAAACCAGGTCAGAAAAAAACAGATAATAAAAAGCAGTAAATTTTAAATATCTGTAAAGTTTCTAAAAACAATTCTTTGAATTTTGCTACTCTTAAAGAATTAAAAAGGATAAAACTTTAGAAACTTAATCATAAAAAAGGGGTGTTTTCTTAAATATTAAACACCCCTTTTTTATTTTTTGATATTAAGCAGTACATAATAGAATTAGTATATATATAAATAAGGCTAAGGTGCCATCATTAATATTTCATTTGTATGAGTTGTAAATATCATGTCATCACAGACACATCTTCAATATCGCCACTTGGAACTTCAGAGGATACTATACTGCAGAGGTACAGGTCTGCCCGGCATTATTTAAGTCTGAAAGAATTTAACCAAAGGTCATATTATGTAGGGGCATTACCTGAAAGAGAAAATGAAATAATTAATAATTACAGAGATTTTAATAAATCCCTGAGCAGGGTAGATCGCAGTGTGTTACTAGCTGTTGCAGTATCTCAAAATTTAATTGAAAAATCAGGTAGTGATATTTTCCAGGGTTTATGTATTTCCTTAGGTTCTTCACGTGGTGCTACAGAGCTTTGGGAATCCTACCATAAATCGTATTTAAACAACCCTTCCTTGCGTACAGATTTACTCACTTCACCTTTAACAACTATGGCGCATTTGTCAACTGAGGTGGCTGCATTTATCGGTTCTGGAAAAGCATTTATTGACAATTCAACGACATGTAGTACAGGTATTCAATCATTGATAAACGGCTTAGCATGGCTCAAAGCGGGTTACGCCGACACCCTCCTGACAGGTGCTACTGAGGCACCCCTGACGCCTTTTACATTGGCACAGGTGGGAGCTTTAAAAATCTATAATAAAGACAACACCGCAGCCTTTCCCTGCATGCCCTTATCGGATAAACCTCATAAGAAAAACAGTTTTGCATTAGGGGAGGGGGCTGCTGTTCAACTTATCAGATACCTTTCCGATAAGCAAATCAGTTCATATCATAAGCCCGTTATTATTGAGTCTGTTGGTTTTTCTTTTGTTAAGCCTCCAAGTTATACAGGTATTGATGAAAAAGGTACGCCATTGAAAAAGTCTATGCAGATGGCTTTAAAAAATCAGTTAACAAACCATCCTGTTGATCTTGTACTTGTGCATGCGCCGGGTACTGTTAAAGGCGATGAGGCCGAACTGCAAGCCTTAAAGGATACTTTTGGCAGCAGTTTGCCTAATATTTTTTCCAATAAATGGGTTCTGGGGCATACCTATGCAGCCTCAGCTTCTTTAAATATTGAATTAGCATGTCTGGTTATTAATAATCAGTTAGAACTTGATTTCCCTTATCCGGCATCTGTTATTAATAAAAGAAAAAATGTCAAAAAGGTTATGGTAAATGCAACCGGCTTTGGTGGTAATGCAGCCAGTATTATTCTTTCCTGCCCATCAATAGTATTGTGAAAAATATTGTGTAAATTATTCTTCTTCAAAAATAACCTGAAGAAGGGTTTGTCCAACAGCTTTGAGTGTGTTTTTGTCAATGACATCTATATTGTCGCCATGTGTGTGCCACTCCGGGAAAAAACCGGTCACTGTAGTGCGATCGTAATGAATAATATTTATCGTAGGGATATTAATAATGGTATTAATATAATAGTGGTCATCAGTTATCGGGTTGGTTTCCTGCATTAAAAAATAATTATCATAGCCCAGCCTGATTGCAGTGTTCCATACTTTTCTTACTATGGATGCTGCATACATCATAGAGTAACCTTCCATAAGAAAAGTGGCATCTTTGGCGCCAACCATGTCGAGTAGAATACCATATTTGGCATAGTAGCCTTGCACGTGTGGGTTTCTGGCCCAGTGTTGTGAGCCAAGAGCCCAACTGTCAGGTACGTAAGGTCTGTCGGTGTGTGGCTGACCATAATCTTCTGCATCAAAAAAGATGATGTCAATACCTATTGGAGGGGGATTGTTTTTCAGGATCCGTGCTATTTCAATCAAAACACCTACGCCACTGGCCCCGTCATTAGCCCCATCAAAAGGTTTATCGCGTAATGCCGGGTCGGGGTCTTTTTCGGCAATATGGCGGGTGTCCCAATGTGCACAAAGGAGTATCCTGTTGTGATTTTCGGGTTGTATGGCTCCAATTATGTTTTTAATGTTTAAAACAGTACCGTCGTACGCTCTTGCTCTAGCTTTTTGGATATAAACCGTATCGGTAAACTTCCGTAGTTTATTTGCTAAATATTCACCACAGGCTTTATGAGCAGGCGTATTAGGGACTCTGGGCCCAAAAGCAAGTTGATCAACAATATACGCAAAGGCTGAATCTGCATTGAATTCAGGAACTTCCGCAGGTTTGTGAACAACAGCATTAAGATCGTTTTGCTTTTTTTGTGAGGTCTTTTCTTTTTGCGTTTCACCACAAGCTGTGAGCCAAAAGAAAATGGCGCAAAAATATAGTACATTAAATTTGTTCATAAGTGTCAATATTTAGTAAATATATCTTTTTTTGATTTCACTGTTTAACGGGCATGCTTTAAGAGTTCCATAAATTTTATAACGATACCTTGCAATTATATTATATATTCTGTCTAAAAAAAAACGGGGCATAAAAAAAGCGATATAGCTTAGTTTTGAAATGCCTTTGAGATGAATGGCTATTTTGCGTAATGCCATAGCTCTGGTATAAATTTTCTGTGTGTGTATTTCATACAATATCACACTGTTGTTTTTTTCAGCATCCAGATTATGAATGTTCATTATTTTTCGGGCTGTTAGCGAATCGTTTGACGTAAAACAAAATTTTTCTTCATTATCTTTGCTTATAATGTAGCTTACCGTTTTGTTACATAAAACACATACGCCATCAAATATTAGCAAAACACTGTAGGAAGAATCACTAAGCACGGTCATTGTTTTTTTATTGCAAATTTAGCAATTCTTATGAAAGTACAGAACATGAGGTATATGGTAGTGTTTTTATGCTTACATTTTGTGCTGCTTTGCAATAAAGAGTATGGATAGTTATGACAGCGTGCTTAAAAGTATGAGTTAATACGTAGAAAAAAATGTCATTTAATATTTGTATTTTTGCGCACAATATGAACCCGTTTAAACAATAGTTATTAAAATGTTGGAGAAATTAGAGTCTATTCATGAGCATTGGCTTGAATTGGAGAAGCAGTTGCAGGATCCCGATGTCATGTCGGATATGAAAAGGTACATCAAGTTGAGCAAAGAATATAAAGACCTCGAACCTCTTATTGATTCTTATAAAGCCTATAAGGCTGTCCTCAATGAGCTTGAAAATGCTAAAGAAATTATGAACAATGAGAAAGATGAGAGCTTGAGGGAGTTTGCAAAAGCTGAGTATGAAAGCAATTATGAAAAAAAAGAAGCATTGGAGGAAAAAATAAAAATTCTTATCATTCCACCGGATCCACAAGATGAAAAAAATGCGGTTCTCGAGATACGTGCCGGCACGGGAGGAGATGAAGCAGGTATTTTTGCCGGTGATTTATACAGAATGTATATGCGCTATTGTGAAGCAAATAAGTGGAAGTACGAACTTGTAGATCTCACAGAGAGTGCTTCAGGAGGTTATAAAGAGGTTATTGTGAATATATCGGGCGAAAAGGTCTATGGACAGCTTAAATATGAATCGGGTGTGCATAGGGTGCAACGTGTACCACAAACAGAAACACAGGGGCGCGTTCATACTTCTGCGGCTACTGTTGCTGTTTTGCCTGAAGCAGATGAATTTGACGTTGAAGTAAAGCAGTCTGATATTAAAAAAGATACTTATTGCTCATCAGGTCCCGGCGGACAATCGGTAAATACTACCTACTCTGCCGTAAGACTTACTCACATACCCACTGGTATCGTTGTGACTTGCCAGGATCAAAAGTCTCAAATTAAAAATGCCGAAAAGGCTTTAAAAGTCTTACGTTCACGAATCTACGAAAGAGAGCATCAAAAATATCTTGATGAGATAAGTTCTCAACGCAAAACCATGGTTTCAACAGGCGACAGGTCTGCTAAGATTCGTACTTACAATTATTCTCAAAATCGTGTTACCGATCACCGGATTGGGCTTACCTTGTATAGTCTTACAGCTATTATGGACGGTGATATACAGCAACTTATTGATGCTTTACAAATAGCAGAAAATGCCGAAAAACTAAAAGCCAGTCAGGAATAATCCCTTAATAATCAATATTATGACTAGAACAGAATTGTACAAGCTTATCAGAAGAAAAGAATCTTTCTTATGTGTGGGTCTTGATAGTGATATGGAAAAAATTCCAAAGCATTTGCTCGATTACGAAGACCCTGTTTTTGAGTTCAATAGAGCTATCATTGATGCAACTATTGATTTAGCTGTTGCTTATAAGCCTAATCTCGCTTTTTACGAAAGTCGCGGAATGGCCGGATGGAACTCTCTTGAAAAAACCATTCAGTATCTCAATGGCTTTAAAAATGAAGTTTTTACAATTGCTGATGCCAAAAGGGGTGACATAGGTAATACATCTAAACTGTATGCCAAGGCCTTTTTCTCGGGTACATATGCAGCAATGAATTTTGATGCTGTTACAGTAGCTCCTTATATGGGTAGTGACTCTGTAACCCCATTCTTGTCATATCCCGGTAAGTGGGCCGTTGTATTAGCTCTGACATCTAACAAGGGCGCAGATGATTTTCAGTTGATTGAAAATGAGCAAGGTAAGCTTTTTGAAGTGGTCCTAAAAACGTCTTCCCAATGGGGATCACCTGATAATATGATGTATGTGGTGGGAGCTACTCAGGCTGCTACACTTAAAGAAATAAGACAAATCGTACCAGATCACTTTTTGCTTATTCCAGGTGTAGGTGCACAGGGAGGCAGCCTCGAAGAGGTTGTTAAAAAAGGTATCAACAAACAATGCGGACTTCTTGTAAATGCCTCAAGAAGTATAATTTTTGCTTCTCAGGATAAAGATTTTGATAAGGCTGCCCGATCTGAAGCGCAAAATATGCAGGTGCAAATGCGCAAATACCTGAATGAATTTTGTGCCCTTTAGAATGGTTTTGCAGAGTGCTGCATAATGCTGGTTTATCGTAAGGATTTTCTATATTTTCTTAACTTTAGCAAATATCTGTTAAGATTAAGAAGGAAGTGCTAAAATCATGATAAAAGTATTTTTCAATCTGTAACGTCAGTAACAACATGTATAAGACCTTTTGAGAAAGAGGTTTTAGTACAGGTTTGGAGAAAATTGAGTATGTCAGGTTGTATAACCCTAAGCTTTAGAGGATGCAACCTGCCAAGACCATACTGAAAATTAATAGTAGGCACTTAATCTTTGATGCATCTTACTGAGAATCCCATTGTCATATTGCCCTCATTGCGAATGACCTCAGCAGAGTCGTAATGCATTTGTCTGGACCATGCCATTCCGGGCTGGTCAGAGGTGGCAGTCCACCAATAGCCACGGTTCCATAAAAACATATATGTGCCTGTTGATGTACGTGCACCTCCTGGTCTGGCTGAGAAACCATATTGGTTTGTCGCTCCTGTATTAGGTTGTGTCCAGAACTGCTGGTCTTTTAAAATACCACCTGCTATAGCAATACCTCCCAAAGTATCTGTTAGTTGTGTCCACTCTGCGTCTGTCGGAAGGCGCCAGCCGGCAGGGCAAGCATTTATAGCTGTGTAGAAGTCGTACAAGTATGCCGTATTATTACAGCTGGGGTGATCATTATAGCACCAACTATTGCCTGTAGAATAGTACAGGTTTTCTGCCATCCAGCATTGATCTCCAATTTGAACAACCTGATAAGTTCTGTTGTCGCGAGGGTCCGTAAAAGGGTCACAAATAATTGGCGTATGGTCTATTACAGCGTAACGCATGGCATGGCAACCTTCATCATCCATTACATACACCACATGAGTGCCAACGGGCATCCCACCAAAAGTATAAACAGGCGAAAAGTTGATATTATCGTTAATGGAGTACAAATAGGGGGGCGTGCCGCCAATAGCTGTGACAATAATGCTGTCGCCGATAATTTCCAGTTTTATGGCTAAGCCCGACACATCACAGGGATCAAATATTTCAGCATTACGAGATTTAATACAGTCTTCGCTGTCTTTAACAAAAACAGTATGCGTGCCTATAGGCCTGTTTTCAAAAATATATTCTACAGAGAAGCCCAGAGTGTCGTCGATGCTGTAAAGATAAGGTGGTGTGCCACCACTTCCTTGAGCTATGATACTATCGCCCATAACCCACAAATCTACACTAAGGTCGGATATGCTGCAAGGGTGTTCCCTGAAGTAGTTGACGGAAGCTTCGCAGCCTTCGTCATCCTTAACAACGAATTTATAGGTAGTATCGGGCACAACGGTTACTTCCGGTGGTATTGTTACAAAGTTTTGACCATCAGTGGAGTAGGTGTAAGGCTCAACACCCATAATGGCTTCAACACTTACAGTGTTTTCATCGATAATATCAATAACTGCCGATAAAGTTGACTGTGCACAAACATTGGTGTCGGCGTGGGCAATAAAAGTGATTGGTGAATTTTTGATATGAGAGGAGTCGCAGTCTAATACAGAAACTTCCAGACGGCTGAGTAAAGAGTCGCCGGGTATCCATTTTGTTTGTGCATGGCCCAATATATCAGTGTAAACTAAAGAATCCAAAACGCTGCCCCCTGTTTGCGGTGCAAACCTCACCGGTGCGTAAGGCAAGGGAATACCTCTGTTGCTATGTACCATGACTTTAACATCGTTTGGTAGTGTGTCGCCCAAGAAATATATTTGGTTGTTGCCCGACCATATCTCCAGACTGTCAGGAAATCGGTATTTAAAAGCTTCATATTGCCACGATTTATATACATCAACCAAATCTTTGCCTAGAATAGTGGCTTTGGCTCCCAACTTTAACTCAGCACCTAAGTCAATGCCTGCTTGCCAATCTAACTGTGGGGAGGCACATAGGCGAAGCTGCTCTGTGAACTTCAAATCTACATAAGGCCCTAGGACTTTATAAATTCTGAAAGACAGAACCGGGCCTATTTTAAAACTTTGTGTGAGCTCGCCAACAAAGTTTAAGGAGTTATCAACATTAGACTGGCTGTCGTTATTGTACGTATAACCCCATGTGTTGTTGTCGTATTCTACATATGAGGTGGTTACATTTCTTTCTGTAACGGTGTGAGCAGCTGTCATTGTAGCAGCAGCTTTAGCTTCCAGCTCTCCGTTTACAACAAATTCTATATCAACAAGAACAGGGACATAGCCAATGATAATAAGGTAGTTCCATGTTGTTTTCCATTTCTTGTATTTCTTTTTTGGCATTTCTATAGCTGCTGTGGCTGTCAGTGTTAAAGCCAGTGACTTTTCTTCTATAGAGTTACTGGAGCCTATTTTGAAATATTTTAAACCCCACAGGGTGCTGTAGTCGAGATCGGCTACAAAGTTGGGCGTGTATTTATAATTTCCTGTTAGCTCCAGCTTAATACCCATGGTGTCAATTAAAGTCACATAGTCGAAGTTTAGGTCAATAAGGGGGGCGTTGCCTTTACTTGTATTGGTGTTCATGGTTACACCCGGATAGGCATAGTCTGTTTGATTTATCAGGTAGTAGAAATTTTCTCCTGTTTGAAATCGGGGGTCTGTTAACAACTCTTGGCGGGTAGGCATCCTGTTGAGGCGTGTATAACCAAAAGGGTTTTTACTATCGGTATAGGTCGTATCTAAGCTGAACAGATGCCCAAAATCGTATGCCCCTTCTTCAGTAATATCTTCTAAAGTGGCTTGTGAGGTTTGCATGGTATATACATTGCCATTTACTGTGAAGGAATCCACTTTACGCAGAAATCCGCCATGAGCCATGCCCACCAAAATAGTAGAGTCGGTAATAGTTGGCGCAGGTTGGTTAAACTCAATAATAAACAAGCCGTTAGCCATGTCGGCGGAGTCGCTTAAAAAGGTATCTGTTGTATCAACAATGGATAAATTATCGGAAAAAACAGTCTCCCTGAAACGTACACTTACTGTATCGCTGCTTGTGCCACAGGCATTGGTTAAAGTCCATACCAACCTGTAAAGCGAATCGGTACCAGATAATATGGGCGTAGGATTACTGTAAGAAGATAAGCTGCCGTTACTTCCCTCAATGATTGTCCAGGTTCCCATAGCGCCGCTTTCTTCGTTGGCAAATAATCTGACCTGTTGTCCGGGGGCTATCCTGTCGGATCCGGCATTGGCTTGTGGCGGGATTTGAACAAAAGAAATATCAGAGAACTCAGGGTCGCATTCCGAAAATTTGACCGCTGCCCTGTAGTACATACTTTCTGTAGGCAAGAACTTGTAAACAGTATCATTTTGGTTGGGTATTACCTCCCATATAACCATATCGTAAGAACGTTCCCAGCGCATAGTCCCATATTGAAAATTGTCAACACGTAAAACAATAGTGTCCGTGCCGCAGACGTCTGTGACTTGTGCTTGAACATTGTTAAATGAAATACAGTAAATTATTAATGGCAATATTTGTATATATAGTCTATTCATAATGTTTGGACTTCCTGTTTTTGTTTTATTTTTTGCTTACTATTATTTTCTTACTCTTTGAAACATCTTTTCCTCTTACCACTATAAGATACATACCATCAGAGGCGCTGTTCATATCAAAAGTTTTGATACACTCATTGTTTTCAGAGAAAATTTGAGTACGCATTTGAATGGCACCCTGTAAATTGTAAATTTCGATTTGCATTAAACCCAGTGGTTTTTTAGATTTAAGTGATACGGTAAACTTGCCGGCGTTCGGATTAGGACTTATAATGAAATCAAACTCATTAGGGGCTGTTTGAAAATCTACGTCATCTATGTGAGTCGTTTCTGAGGAGCATGGATCTGGCAGCAAAAGAGTTACAACAGTTTGTGCTTGCAAAAAACCTACACTGATGATAAGCAATAAAAGACTGGTAAATGTTTTTTTCATTGTTTTTGATATGATTTGTATTTAATGGTCAAAAGTAATATTTTTTTTAATCCTGAAAGGTCAAGTTGCCAATGTATGTTTTTTTTATTTTTGCGAAGTGATTTTTAAAAGGCAAGGAAGTTTTTGAAATTGAAAAATATGAAATCTAAGGAGTTTACCCCTAAGCTATTTTCTCTTTTAAGATCAGGAATCAGTAAAAAGCAAATCTCTAAAGATATCCTTTCGGGTGTTATTGTAGGTATCATAGCGCTGCCTTTGGCTATTGCTTTTGCTATAGCCTCCGGGGTTTCGCCCGAAAAAGGTTTAATAACGGCCATTATAGCAGGCTTTATTATATCTTTTATGGGAGGAGGCCGTGTGTAAATTGGAGGGCCTACAGGTGCCTTTATAATTATCGTCTTTGGAATCGTACAGGAACATGGCGTCGGAGGGCTTACTATAGCTACTTTTATGGCCGGTTTTATTATAATTGGGCTCGGACTGGCCAAGCTGGGCAATTATTTGAAATTTATTCCCTATCCGTTGATAGTAGGTTTTACAAGTGGCATTGCTTTGGTGATTTTCTCAACACAAATCAAAAACTTTTTTGGCCTCGACATAGCCGATGTGCCCGCCGGCTTTGTTGATAAATGGATAATTTATGCACAACATATCAGTACGACTAACTGGATAGCTCTATGCATAGCTTTAGGCACTGTCATTATTTCCTTTAATTTTTACCGTGTAAGCACAAAAATACCCGGCTCTTTAGTTGCTATTGTTTTGAGCACTTTGTTGGTTTATTTCCTCGGCTTGCCTGTAGAAACTATTGAAAGCAGGTTTGGAGAAATTCCCAATAAAATAGCTGCGCCTCAAATTCCGGTTATTAATTTTGAAGTTATCAGAGTGCTTATACAGCCCGCTATTGCCATTGCGCTACTGGGTGCCATAGAGTCTTTGCTTTCTGCTGTTGTTGCTGATGGGATGACTGGAGGCAAGCACCGCTCCAACATGGAACTGTTAGCACAGGGCACAGCTAATATTTTTTCTGGCCTGTTTTGTGGTATCCCTGCTACCGGTGCTATCGCACGAACAGCCGCTAACGTTAAAAACGGCGGCAGAACGCCTATCGCAGGTATTATTCATGCCCTTTTCCTTTTAATGGTGATGTTGCTTTTTGCGCCTGTCGCCAAGTTGATACCTCTGTCTTGTTTGGCCGGTATATTAGTCGTTATAGCCTATCATATGAGCCAGTGGCGAGAGTTCGGCATTTTGTTGAAAAGCAATAAAATGGATGTCCTCGTATTACTGACGACTTTTTTCCTGACCGTTTTGTTTGATTTGATTATTGCTATTCAAGTCGGGATGATTCTCTATAGTTTTATTTTTATGAAACGCATGAGCGAAGCCACTTCTATCAAAAATGCCAAAGACCTTTTTGGGCTGTCGCAAAAAACCGGAGAAAAAATGTTTGAAGAAGAACTGGCCTATATCCCCAAAGAGACTATGTTGTACGAAATTAACGGCCCTCTGTTTTTCGGGGCATCGCAAAAGTTCAAAGAGTTCTTGACGGATTCCAGACAGGCGCCCAGAGTACTCATTCTTAGAATGAGGCATGTGCCCTTTATTGATGCGACAGGAATAAACAGATTAAAGGAGTTTCAGCAAAGAATTAAGTCCTTAGGAACCACATTGGTTATTTCCGGTGCTAATACTCAGGTAAAGGAAGACATATACAAAGCCGGTTTGTACGAAATTATTGGTGTTGACAATATTCTTGAAAACATCAATCAGGCGATTCAAAGAGCAGAAGATATTGTTAACAGCAAGTCGGTATAAATGGAATGTTGAAGGTTTTCTTAACCTTTTACAAAGTATCTTTAGTTGAGATGTAAACCCCAAAGCTTTATTTCATCACAACAACTCTCTTAGTTTCAACATGGGAGCCAATACTTATAACGAAGAAATAAAGGCCGTTTTCAAGTTGATTTTTTTCTAGCTTTATGCTGTTATTGCCAGAATTCAGCCTTTTTTTATCGTAAGACATACGATGTCTTCCCCAAATGTCATAAACATTTAATATGAGGTTTTCTTCCCTTTCAATATTAAGGTCAATTGTAATAGTTTCGCTTGCAGGGTTGGGATAGAGAACAATGCTTATATTTTCTTTTTTATGAATGTGGCTTCCTGTGTAAATGCCTGTCCCGCATGGTGTCATATTGTCAACAAAGGCTTGTTTTATCACATCAATGTTATTTTTCATTATTTCAACCGAGGATATTGTAGTATCTGTAGTACGCCCGAAAACAAAAGCAAAGTCTAATTCTTGCATAGTGCCTGCTTCAAATGTAAAAGGGCCACTGGAACCAAACCCACGTCTATCAAAAGGTTGATTTCCTGCTGTTTCCTCTGTCCAATATACCGGGCCATTTGGTGGCAAGCCGCCGGTACCCCAATTACAAGTATCCGAATCGCCGGGGTACATAAACCTGCAAGCCGGACCGTATGCCCCAGTTGTATAATGTCCATTCCCACCGTAAAGAATATTGGTGCTGTCTCTCCACAAACCAACAAGATAATTGTAATATTCTGGTGCTGTTTCAGGAATGTACATAGGAGGTGTGACGCCGGAACCCATGGGGCCAAAATAAACAAAACCGGTCATTCCTAAGCGTTCATTATCAATAATCCCATCTCCAAAATTAAAACCGTTTATACTTTCGTCACAAAGCTGATTTCCAAGACTGTCGTATTTGGGATTGTCAAGTCCATCAGCATCTTTATAAGGTCCTGCTAGTATGGTAACGGCTTGTGCCGGAGGTAAAAGACCGTAATGATGGGGAGCCCCGTCGCCATCAATTTCCCTTCCATTATATGCATAGTAGCTCCCTCTCGAAACATCACTTGCAATGTAGTCATCGTAAGGGTCTCCCAGACTCAGGTCTGTATATAGCCCTATATAAGTATTGCTATAGTTTTTATTTGACCTGTTGAAAATTTTATAATGCATAAAGATGGTGTGGTCGAAAGCCTCATCTTGTGGACAATCAAAGGCATAAGCCATGGCATGGACTTCAATGCCAAGTGGATTTCCTCCCGATTCAGTATTAGGGATGCCGTTGTCATTAAAAATAAAAAACAAGGCTTTGTCGCCTCTTATATCAGGGTAATCGCCATTCAAAGGATTGTAAACACCATCGTTGTCAACATCTATAAATGGTGCCAGATTAAAACTTTGCGACAAAGTCGTATCCCCATGCGCCGGCCACTCCATTATTGAGTTGGGGATGACATAGCCTACGCAGCTTGAAGGATGGTTAAAACAGTAAAGAAAGCTGTCAATCTCTGCTGTAGTAACTGACCATATCCTGTTCCATGCTGCAATGGTTGCAGGGTCTGTAAGAGCAGCACCACATACCGATAAAGGGCCGGTGGTAAAATCATTACCTGTTTGCATATATATTTCAGCACTTAAATGTAACTCATTGGAATCATCAAATCCGCCAATCCAAAAAGTGTTGTTGAATATTGTGTGTTTGCCGCTGTTTTTAGGAACTTCAAAATTCAATGTTATATTCTGTGAATCCCAAAAGTGGTTAGCATTGGCATTAATACGTGCGTTAATATTGTTTATGTCGAGATAGTCAAAGGCCGGAAACTGCGATAACAACAAATTGCTTGTGAAGCAACAAAGTATTATTAATCCAAATTTGTAAATGTTTTTCATGTCTTTTTGTATTGGTTTTTGGTGTTTATTTTAAACAAAGATAATATATTTGTCTAAGAAAATAAAAGCAAGATAAGTAAAGTGCTGCTATTAAACAGGTAAAGGTCTTCTTGCCCTTATTGTATTGTAATGTACTGTGGCATTCACCCCAACGCCGGCTCGCCGTTTTGTCCTGCCTGCCCGCAGTACTTTACTTTCCCTTGTCATTCTGAATAGTAGAAATTTTTTTGGCATTATAGCCTACTTATGAATATAGAACCGAATTAAGATCTACAATAGTAGAAATTTTTTTGGCATTATAGCCTAACAAAACAAGGTCTATCGGGGTGTTCAATCTACAATAGTAGAATTTTTTTTGGCATTATAGCCAAGGAAACAAAATATGACAGTTGTATGTATCTACAATAGTAGAAATTTTTTTGGCATTATAGCCTTGGTATCACTCCCGAAAGTGAATTGCAAATCTACAATAGTAGAAATTTTTTTGGCATTATAGCCTCTACTCACAAAAATATAAAATTTAATTAATAGTGTATATCACTATCCTATAATTTTTTTATTTATTTTGATTTACCCCCCCTTAGTTTTAACATAAAGGCCTAAAGAGGTGACTATTAAATGTTTGCATGGCTTAAGAAAAAGAGCACTAACACAGGTTTGCTACATATTAAATAATAATTAAGTCATTATCTAATAGCGATGCACTACCATAGCGAATAGTTTCTTTATGATTTGATTTGAAAATATAAATACTATCACCGGAATCAAAACGCTTTTTAAATTTTGTATCAATGGCATTTATAACCAAATCCATCACTCTTTTTGAATTTTGAATCTCGTAAACAGAAAATTGAACACGAACACCGTATTTTTCTAAAAATTTAGAAAAATGTGTTCTTAATTTATTATTAGAGATATCATACGTAACAATAATAACACTATTCGAGAGCTTTGCAAGATAATCAACAAAATTTTATTGTGAATTTTTATAAGTTTTTGAGAGTTTTTTGTTAGAATTTAAGTCATTTGGGCTTTTTTTTCTTCATTTTTTGTTTATATTATTC
>PXBB01000090.1 GCA_003565735.1 Bacteroidales bacterium | reverse complement strand
TTATGGTGGTTTGTCTGAAATAGCTCGTTTTGCCACAGCCACTGCCATCCCGGGTTGTCCCCAACACCCATCCGGACAAACAAATAACGTATTTAGAAATATTCGTTCCACAACAACAGCAATTAGACGTTATTGCGGCTCTGATTATCAAGGCATAAGCCTGCGCTGTGTTCGGGATTAGGTTTGGGTGCATACAAAGCAAATAAGTTGAAAGCGTAAAATTTTGGTATAATACATCAAAGAATATTATTTTTACTGTTGGTAGTATCTTTGGATGATCTCAATAAGTTTTCGTTCATTAATTGGCTTAGAAATATAATCATTCATTCCGGCATTGATAAATTTTTGGCGATCACCTTGAACAGCATAACCGGTGATGGCAATAATGGGTGTTTTTTTAAGATTATTTTCATCTTCATAAACTCTTATTGCTCTTGCTGCTTCAAAGCCATCCATTTTAGGCATTTGTCCATCCATCAAGATTATATCGTATGTGCCTTCTTTAAACTTTTCTATGGCTTGTTGACCGTTGAAAGCCGTTTCAACATGACAGTTGTACGACTGTAAGAAATCTTTAAGGTAAAGTTGATTAATACCATCATCTTCTGCCAGTAGAATTCTTAAATGGTTAATTTGATTTTCGGTTTCTTTTTGATCGGTCAGCGGCTTACTATCAGATGTATGCTCCCGGGCAAAAGAAAAAGGCAACTGCACGTAAAAAGTTGAACCTTCTTCATAGCGGCTTTCAAAATCAATATGTCCGCTTAATATTTCAACAAGTTTCTTTACAATAGATAGTCCGAGTCCTGTACCCAGATGCTTTTGTGAAGAATGGCTATGCAATTGTGTGAATACATTAAAAAGCTTTTTGGCGTCTTGTTTATGAATGCCAACACCGGTATCTTCAACTTCAAACCTAACAAGTACACCATTATTGTTTGATTCTTCCTGTGTTACACGTAAAGCCACATGGCCGGTTTCGGTAAACTTAATAGCATTATTAATAAGATTGATAATAATTTGTCTTAACTTGCTGCTGTCACCATACAGTTTAGTTTTGATATTATCATCAACTTTGCAAATTAAGTCAAGCCCTTTTTCTTTGGCCTGCAACTCGAACATGGTAATCACTTCCTGTACAACTTCCCTAAGGTCAAAATTGGTATTGAACAGCTCAACTTGTTTGGCTTCAATTTTCGATAAGTCAAGTACATCGTTGATAAGATTCATAAGGTTCGCAGATGAAACCTTGATAGAGTTGATATATTTTTTTTGATTATTCGATAAAGGTGTTTTAAGCAAAGCTCCCGACATGCCAATAATAGCATTCATCGGGTTTCTTATTTCATGGCTCATATTAGCCAGAAATTCGGTCTTAGCCTTGCTTGCCATCTCGGCCCTTTCTTTTTCTTTGATAATCTCCTGTGATTTTAAAAGTTCTGTAATATCTCTTGAAACGGAAACAAGTTCCCATAAGCCTGTTGTACTATTTCTAAATAAGCTTGTATTGGTTTCAAGCCACACATAGCTGTTATTTTTTTTCTTAAAACGGTATTTTACAATGGGATGTTTTTGTTCATTTATCAGCTTCTTATGATATGTCTTCATAAGCGCCAAATCATCCGGGTGTATAAAGTCGAAAAACAGCTTGCCGATCAGTTCACTTTCTTTATAGCCAAGAATTTTTTTCGAAAGAGGAGAAAGGTAAGTGAAGTATCCTTCTAAATTTCTTTTGTCTATGAGGTCGTTGATACTTTCAGCAAGTAAGCGATGCCTCAGTTCGCTATCTTCCAATTCGCGTTGCGATTTTATAAATTCCTTTTTGATGTTCAGGTTTTCAAGAACCTGATTAACAATGGCAGGCAGGAGTTCAAGAAAGGCAGCATCTTTGATGAGGTAATCAAGTGCGCCCATTTTCATCATCTCGACGGCAATTCTTTCGTCTCCGTTTCCGGTCATTATTACAAAAGGCAGTGGGTAGCCCAGTTTTCTTTCCATGTCTTTGATGACAGACTTAGCATCCGTAGGCCCTAAAATATAATCTATAAGCACAAGGCTGAATTCATTTTGAGCAGTCCATTCTACAGCTTCTTTTCCGGAAAAAACACCTTGTGCTTTGTAGCCATGCTTTTTGAGTTTCTTTTGAATAAGCTTATTCAAAGAAACATCATCCTCAACGACAAGTATTGTTTTATGATTTATGATTTCCATTTCAGTTGCTATCAGTTTCTAACTATCGGCTATTTGTATTAAAAAACCCTTTCTAATATAATCGCACACAATCGTTTTTATCTTATTAATCTCATTTCTTTAACAAAAGTATCCGTTTTAATTCCATCACAGTAAATGTCGTATAGCACTGCATTTTAAAGACTTTTACTGGTCAAGGCATATCATATTTTTAAGAGCGCTAAATTATTAAAAAAACTTATAAAAAAGCTATTTAATAAAATTTTTCACACAAGCCTTCTTTCAAAATTCAAACCTCTTTTCTCTTGTTTGCTTTTTAATAAGCATTAACCATGCTGCTTTAAGCATTTCATTTAAACTCTATAACGTCTTAATAAAGTTTTTGTTTTGTCTTAAAAAGAAAAAACAACTTGCATTAATTTCCCTATTATTCTATTTTCAAAGTAATTATTAATGTTTTAATACTTTATTAATCTACAATATTTCATATTATTATGATTTTGCTTCACACAAATATACAAATTATTTTTCTAAAGCAATAAAAAAATTCGTTCCTACACCTATTTCAGATTCTACCCAAATTTTACCATTATTTTTTTCAACGATTTTATGAGCAATACTTAATCCGAGGCCTTCACCGTCAACCTGCGTGTTAATGCGGTAAAATATTTCAAATACTTTTTTCAGATATTCACATGAAATACCGGGGCCATTATCCTGGATGCAATAAACAATTTTATCGTCATTATCCCTGCTGCTGATATTAATTTCTCCGAATTCTTTGTCATTATGTTTGATAGCATTATCGATAATATTAGAAAAGGCCTGGCTAAGCAAAATCTCATCAGCTTTGCAGTTGTGAAGATCTTGGACATCGACTTTAATATTTTTCTTTGTTAACTGGAATTCAAATGAGTCGATGGTATCATTCATCAGGCTGTTCATGTTTACAGTTTTTATTTGAGGAACAATTTTCCCTAAGCGCGACAATTTTAAAAGCCCATTGAGCAGTGTATCCATTTTTTGAGCACTTAAAGTAATGTAATTCAACGATTCGTTCATATCCTCCTGATACAAGTCCTTGATTTTCTTTCTTATACGTGTGATATTATCATCCTCATGTATCAGGTCGATAAGTTCTTTTGAAGCATTTATCAGCTCCTTGGTAAAACCTTGTATGTTTACCAGTGGCGATCGTAAATCGTGCGATGTTATGTAAACAAATTGCTCCATTTCTCTATTTTTTTCAAGGAGGTCTATATTTAGCTTTCTTATAAATTCATTATTTTTTATTGATTGTACTGTTTTCCACAACCTGTCGGCTATAACATTTATTTGATGTGCATCATTTTCATTGTAATGAGCTTTTTTATCCGTAAGTATCAGCACCATACGTACGACGCCAGCATCCGTTACAGGAACTATCATCAGCTTATCAAATGTCTCCGGTGCTGTGTCATCAAGAGCTAACACATCATTAAACTGATTGTCGATGAAGGCCTCTCTTTTTTTAATGGTATCGGCAATCAGGCCTTGGACATTAGCAGTAAAATGATTTACAATTTTCTTTTTATTTCTACAGTCCGGAATTGTTTGGCAATACATTTGCTTGCGAAAAATTGCGCCATTATCGTCAACAAAAAACATACAGGCTTTATGACTTTGAGAAATCGTTAAGATATTTTTCAATGCATAATGGATTATTTCATTTATTGATTTTTCGCCTATTTGACTTATATTTAGCAATACTTTTAATATATCTTCGCTTTGTTTTCTTTCGGAAATATCCCTAAAGAAAGACTGGTAGGTGCCATCCGGCATTTTTCGGGACTTCATTTCAATAGGGATGATGGCGCCGTTGCGGCATTTTAAGTTACGTTCGGCTTTTAATATTACCCCTTTTTCAAGCACATCATATCTAAGAGGTTGCTTGTTTAAAGTTTCCGGCTCGAATAAATCTTTGATGTTAAAAGCAAGCAGCTCTTCTTTAGAATATTGAGTTAGCTTAACAGCTTCATCATTAACGGTTATGAGATTGCCGTTTTCATCTCCCTGAAAAAATGCATCAGCAGCCATATCCAAAAGCATTCTTAATTTTTCTTCGCTTTTTTCCAGCTCTTCTTCATAACGCATTTCATCAGTAATATCTGTATGAATACCTACCAGACCGGCTATTTCTCCATCTTCATCGAATGTGGCATAGGCTCTTAAAAAAATATTTAATATTTCACCTTGCGCAGAGATCATTTCAACTTCACCAATCCATTGGCCTCCGGACATAATAGTTTCAAAGACCTGTTCTCTGACTTTCTTATCTTTATAAATTTCTTTAGGTTTATCAGGTTTAATAGGGCCAAAAAGCGTGTCGAATGATTTATTTTGATAAACGTGTATGCCATCAGGAGTTGACATGCCAATGGCATCGGTAGAGTTTTCGATGGTAGCCTTAAACTGCCTCAGTTTTGCTTCAAACTCTTTGCGTTCCTGCACATTTCTTATAACGGCAATAGCAGCAGGCTTGCCCTTTATATGTATAAAGTTGGCATTAACTTCCATTTGCATTTTTTTTCCTGATTTTTGAACCACAAGGACCTCATAAATATTTGGTTCATTTCTTCTAGTCATCAACCAGTTTTGATCAAATTTTCGTGCAAGTTCTTTTGAAGAAGGGCCCAAAAAATGGCTTATCTCTTTGCCAATAAACTCATCATAACTGTAACCTGTAAGTTCACAAAGCCATTTATTGACAAAAACGAACCTGCCATCCTGTGCTATTGCAATACCATCATTTGCATTTTCTACCAGGGTTTTGTATTTTTCTTCAGACTCCGCCAATGCTTTTTCATACGCTTTTCTGACAGAAATATCACGAATAATAACCAGCACATAGTGCTCATTTTTAATTTCTGTTCTGCTTAAGCTGATTTCAGTCATAAATAAGGTGCCGTCCTTTTTTTGATGTTCCCATTCACAGTAGGTTTCCTCGCCATTTAAAGTATTCTTAATAAGGCTCACAGCTTTTTCTAAAGAGTCCTGCCCATCGGGTTGGCTTTCGGGTGAAAAAAGCGACAAACTTTTTCCAATAATCTCCTCTCTGCTATAACCAAATACTTCATAAGTTTTGTTATTACAATTAACGAATTTATTGTCTTTAATAATAATAATGGGGTCATTGGCAAATTCAAAAAGTTTTCGGTAGTT
The DNA here is from genome assembly GCA_003565735.1 of Bacteroidales bacterium. Taxonomy (GTDB): domain Bacteria; phylum Bacteroidota; class Bacteroidia; order Bacteroidales; family PXBB01; genus PXBB01. The sequence continues at coordinate 42,241 of PXBB01000090.1, read as the reverse complement.
TTCTTCACTTTGTTTGATAAGATTTTCAATTCTTCTTTTTTCAGTAACATCTCTAAAAACTAAAATAGCTCCAAAAATATGGTTTTCATTATCCTTAATCAATGAAGCACCATGAGATATATGATATGGCATCCCATTATTCCCAATAAGTACGGTACGTTCTTCTGCCAGAGGATTACTGCCTGTTTCAAGAAGCATCTCAATGGGATTTTGCAGGATGGTATCCCCTGCTTCACTTTTAAGCCTAAATACATCCCTAATATGTTTTCCAATGGCTTCATCAGACTTATACCCTATCATAATTTCAGCCACCTTATTTATCATGGTAACACAGCCTTTGGTGTCGGTAGCAATAACGCCATCACCTATTGAATACAATGTTGTTTCTAACTGCTCACGTTCTTTTTGAATAGCCACATAGTTGAGTTCTCTTTCTATTGCTGCTGCAACAACATTGCTTACAGTTCTAAGAAATTCCACTTCTGAACTGGTCCATTTTCTTTCATTTTTGCACTCATCAAAGCCAATTGAGCCCCAAAACTGCTCTTCTACTTTTACAGGAATAACAATAATAGCTTTAATATCTTGCTGTTGAAAAAACTTAAGCTCTTCGCCATATAGATCTTCCTCGATATTATGAGACATAAAAATATCATCTTCCTTAAAACGATTGCTGAGGGTAGGTGTTAATTGATAATCAACTCGTTGCAAATATTCTTTTTGCTTCAAGCCAGTTTTAGAAACCCATTCATAAGTATTTTTACAATACTTGTTGTCATCAAAATTTTCCATTAAATAAACCCTGTCAACGTCAAAAAACAGACCAAGCGACTCAAACACTTGTTCTATTTTTCTATCAAAACTTTCATTAGAGTTAAAAACCGTAGAAATATTTGCCAACAAATATTGTTGATTCAAGTTTTGGTTGATTTTATCTTCTGCTATTTTTCTTTTTGTAATATTTCTACATACCGACAAGGCTTCGTTTTCATTAAATTTCACGATGCGGGCCTCATAATACAATCTCTCCGATGGTTGATCGATAAAATATTCAACAAACTGTGTTTCTCCTGTTTCTATACACGTTTGAATGGCTTTTACTAAATTATCGGCAAATTTTTTATCAAAAACAGTATCAAGCATTGTCCCAATAATTTGATCGGGGCTTATCAGCAGCTCCTCTGGACTGGTTGCAATAAAATCAGTAAACATGCCATCTTTTCTATTTCTGAAAATAAAATCAGGAATAGCTTTCAGAGTAGCCTTAAGTTTTGCTTCACTTTTTTCAATGGCTATTTGACTTTTCTTTTTATCAGTATGATCGCTAAAAACCAATACCACACCTTTTATCAAACCACTTTTATCTTTGATAGGTGCTGCACTGTCCGAGATGATATACTCAGAGCCATCTTTAGACAAAAGTACGGTGTGATTTGAAAGTTCAATGATTTGTCCATCCTTAAGCACTTCATCTACAGGATTGGCACATTTTTCCCTTGTGCTTTCATTAATGATGTTAAATACCTTTTCCAACGACTGCCCTAAAGCTTCTTTCAAAGGCCATCCGGTCAATTTTTCAGCAATAGGGTTCATCATCGTTATTAAGCCTTCATTATCGGTACATATAAAGCCATCGCCTATAGAATTGAGCGTAATTTCAAGTTGATTTCTTTCTTCTTTCAATGCTTCTTTACTAAGAATAACATCGGTTATGTCTTCAATATAACCCTCTAAAAATATTTCATCCCCTGATTTTATCAATCGTCCTTGCTCGCTAACCCATTTAATCTTATTATCCTTTGTAATTATTCGGTACTCAATTTTAAAGGGTTTGTCATCAGATATTTTTTCTTGTGCTTTTTCCCAAACATCATTTCTGTCCTCAGGGTGTATCAGATTGACATAAGCATGATTTTTATCATGCAACAATTCCTCATATGTATAGCCCGTAATTTTCAGACAGCCATGGCTGACAAACAACATTGTCCATTCTTTATTATTCAAACTGCGGTATGCCATTCCGGGCAAATTAGACAGTAAGGTACTAAAAGAACGTCTGCTTTCGAGGATTTCATCCTCGTATAGTTTGCGGGAAGTGGTATCAAAGCCAGTAGCAATAAATACAGGTTCGGCTTTATAATACGATCGAACAAAGCTCATATCTACCCATTTGTAAGCACCTCCATCTTGAACAATTTTGAATGTTTGCCTCAAGAGCTCTGATTTGTGAATTTTATTTTCAAATAAATACTTGAAAAAATCTTCATGCGTCTTGTCAAAAAAATCAGGCACATATCTTTGACTCAAACTTTCATGGCTTATGTCAAAAAGAGCCAACGCAGAATTATTGATAAAAAATATTTTCTTTTCATTAAAAATAAGAATAGCAGCAGGAGAATTTTCTGCCAGCGTCCTGAAACGTTCTTCGCTTTCAATGATAGCCATTTCGGAACGTTCTCTGGCGTGTATTTCTGAAATCAAATCATTATGACGTTTTTTCACCTCTCTCCTCAGAAAGAAACTCCAAACGGCAAGCACAATAATTAAAATTATAATCGCAATGAGCAGTGGATAATACTGTTTTAAAGTTAGAAGCATTACCTTTTTTTCACCTTTAAGTGGAAAAAACCATTTCACATAAAGTTTATCATATAAACCAGTTTCCTTAGAAGCAGCCATCCCTTCATTAATTCTATAAAGCAATTTCTTATCATCTGCATTAAGGCCAAAACAATATTTATGCATATAGCTAAGCTCTCGTGTCAAAACGACATCATCAAAATTGTTACGCCTGATAAAGTATAAACCTTGTATTTTGGGAACTAGAGCTACCCTGTCAACATTATTGTTAACAATATCCAGAGCTTCTTTTGCGTTTGATACTGCTGTGATACTCTGAGGAGGTACCCCTTTTTCTAAGAGCACTTCATGTAATATATCGTTACTTATTACTACAAATTCTACAATATGGTCAATATGATCTATGTATTTTTCATTTTCTTTATTTTTGAAAATAGAGTAGGTAACTGTATTATGGGGCACGCTCAGCAAAAAGTGCTGGCTTCTTGTTTTAGAATAAAACATGGGAATAACATGCAACTCGTTGTTCTTAAATTTTCGATAAACAGACTCCCAGGAGCCGGCAATAAATTTAAAAGAATAACCATACTGATCTAATATATGTTGTATTAAGTCCACATTAAAACCGGCAGGATTACCCTTGTCGTCAACATACTCATAAGGAGGGAAATTCTCATCAATACCGATTTTTATAATTTCGGAAGCTGATACTGTATTAAAAAAACAAAGAATGTATAAGTATATAAGTATTTTTATTTTCATAATCAGGGCTATTTATTAGTAAAATCGGGCTTTTATTTTTTTAAAGAAACTTTATGTTTAAATCTAATTTATATGTATCAAACTTACATAAAATTTTAATATAAACATATGTAAAATATAATAAGTTTTGTTATACCACAAATATTCCGCAATGATTAAACTTATCCATCTCCCATCGGCAAAGCTTTGTGGCCATTAATTCAGTTAATGCGATAATGATAAGGTGGCACTTATGGAATAGGTTTCAAATCGTTGATGATAATAAACCATAGGTCTGCGTAGGAATGATTAATCAGAAAAGGTGCCAATAAAATAAGGGCTGCAAAAAGAAACAAAAAAGACAGTGTGATTAAATCGCCTATAGTAATACGCTTATTCAGGTTTTGTTTATCTTTATTTTTATTGACAGAGAAACGGGCAAGTTGAACCACGTCATCCAAAGATATTAATATCCCCCTCAACACACGTTGCCATGCTAAAAAACGGGAACCTCCCTGTGCTACAGCCCTTGCTGCTACACCAATACCGGCTATACCAAAAATAAAGTCCATATACACACCCAGCCAAACGGCAAACAACAAAAGAGTGATATCCAGTTTGACTTCCCATAGTGCACTTCTTATGGCGCCAGACCTGGAATAATTATGGTGAACTGCTTTAATATATTCAAAAGCAAAATGCACACATACGACAAACAGTAACCAAAACAAACTGATAAAAATACTCAACAGCACAGCCATGCTGATATACAAAACAATAAACACAATGCTATCATCGTGACTGACAACCCATTGAGTGAATTTGTTTTTATTTTTTTGATTTAACATAAGCGGTTCATAATGAGGTGTTAATCCTTTTGATTTTTTTCAGAGTTATTAAGTCTGTCAGCAATATTTTTGATTGATTTCCGGTGGTATGTTTTGTAAATATCTTCCGGTGGTTCTGGCGTGTAAAGTTCATCAAATCCTTCATCATCTTGCAATTGAAATTTTGAAAGAAAACGGGCGTAAAAATCTGAAACGGCCGGCTCTCTGTCGAGTAAAAAAATAAGGACAGATGTTATCAATATACTAAAAATAATAATGCTAAATGTGACACTTTGTATGAACTCGCCTCCCAACACTCCTTGTTGTAATGGTATAGAAGCAAGAACAGCCGCAGCCAAACCCTTTGGCACTATAACAGACATAAGAATAGCATCTTTGCGCGAGGTATTAGAAGGCGCACTGAACTTCACCACGAAAATACGCACAAAAAACAATGCAAGAGCAATGAGTAAGCCTATCAGGAGCCACCATACATTCGAGAATTGCATGGATATACCCATATAAATGAAAAAGAATGTTTTTAACAAAAAGACTATCTCGCCCTGAAAAGCTTTCTCCTGATTGTTAAGAGAAATTGGTTTTTCTGCAATATATTTCTCAATAAGTTTAAAATTAAAGAGGTTTATATTTGTTAGAGTAAAACCAAAGGCAAGAGCCGATATGGCACCGCTATATCCCATAAGTTCGGAAAAGCCAAAAACGACAAAAACAAATGCCGGAGTCATAAACATAGAGTTCTCTATAGTACGTACTTTGTCCAAGAGGTAAGACCATACCAAAGCGCCTGCCACACCTATAAGGCCGCCCAACAAAAATGAAGATACAACACTACCGATAAGTGACCCCATGTGGAAATCACCATACTTATAAGCTTCCAAAAGAGCCAGAGCAAACACTATACACAATAAATCAGTAAAAGCAGACTCAAGCATCAAAATTGACTTCGATGTTTTGCCCATGGTTAATTGTTTTACGAGAGGAATAACCACAATAGATGATGTACCTCCAACAGTAGCGCCCAGCATGAATGAAGCCAGAAGACCCAAACCGGAAAAAAAGTAACCCAAAAGCCCTACAATTAACATGGTTGTAAAAAAATTGTAAACGGAAATCTTGGCCGTACCCAGCCATGCACTTCTGATGGTGCTCATATACAGCCCCATACTTCCCTCAAAAAGGATAAAGACCAGTGTTAGTGTCGTAAAAATGTTGCCTATTGCTCCAAAGTGTTCTGTTTGAACCACGTTAAAGACAGGCCCTATTAGAATGCCAATAACAAAAAGGAAAAGGACATCCGGAACTTTTGTACGGATATAAAATGCAAGGAAAAAGTGAGACAAAAAAATTATAATGCCTATAAAAACTATTGACAAAGCAATATCCATCGCTAAAATTTAAAAGGATTTATCAATCTTTAGAAAAAATGTCCTCAAATTCTTTCAGTTGCAGCTCAGCAGCCAAAGAAGCAAATTCATCAAGGAGTTCATCATTAAAAGGCACCCCTTTATCACTGCGGTATTGCATAGCTATGAATTCTTTTTCGCCGGCTGTATATATTTTTTCTTTGCCAGGCATTTTTTGTGAAGACCTCAAAGCTCTTAGTATATCGCCGGTCGTTTTCTTAAAGTCAGAAGCCGTAGTGAAAGCCTCAACATCAATAGCTATAAAAAAGTGTCCTAAAGGATAGGGTACTTTTTTACCATTTTCAATACCCATAAGCATTTTCATATAAGCACCGCTCTGCAATGCAGCCGAGAGAATTTCAACAACAGTAGCATAGCCATAACCTTTATAGCCTCCAAGATCTTCGCCAATACCACCCAGTGGTGTCAGTGCAGCATGGCCTTCCACTAAGTCTTTAAGAACCTGAGTAGCATCTGTTTTACTATTACCATCTTTATCAATAACCCAGCCTTCTATGCACGGCTTATTTTGACGCGCGTAAAGCTCAATTTTACCCCTCTGTGTCACAGATGTGGCACAGTCTAAAAAAAATGGGAATGCCTCATCTGTGGGCATTGCAAAGGTCATAGGGTTGGTGCCCAGCATATTTTCAACACCAAAAGTAGGTGCTATAGAAGGACGTGCATTGGTGCCACATATGCCTATCATATTTCTTTCAGCAGCCATCAATGCATAATAACCGGCTATACCATAATGCGTCGAATTACGAACAGCTACCATTCCCATGCCAAGCGATGCAGCCTTGTCAATAGCCATTTGCATAGCCTTCTTAGCAATAACATGCCCCATACCATTGTGTCCATCAATAACAGCTGTTGTTGGTCCTTCCTTAACAATTTCCAGACGCGTTACAGGATTTAAAATACCATCCTTAATACGGTCGTAATAAATGGGTTTTAAACGATTAGCACCATGAGAGTCGATACCTAACTTATCAGATTTTATTAGCACATCAGCACATATACGGGCATCGGCTTCAGGCACACCGGACTTTACAAGAACGGAAACCATAAAGTCTTCTACAGTCTTAAAATCTATCCATTTAATATTTTCATCTTTCATTAGTCTTTTCTTTGATTAATAATTATTATTAATATTTTTTGCAAAAATAATTAAAAATAAAGACTGTCTAAGACATCTTGAATTATTAGGGGTTACCAGGCCTTACTCGTGAAAACCACGAATTCAATAAAAAACATCCTTGTACTGCTACCCGCAGCATGTTATGCAATTGTAGCAGAATAAATTCCTTTACAAAAAAGCACGGGATGAAGAATTATTTTTAAGTATTTTGTAAAATTTGAGCAAATTTTTTTTACCAACAAATAAAAAATGTCTATATTTGTTAAAATTTTCATACAAATTAGTTGATATTTTTTTCAAAATCCAAATAATACCCACAAGAAAAATGAAGTTCCTACATCTTTTTATATCTTTCTTAATCTGGGTTTCATTTTCTTCATTGGTAGCTCAAAACAAAATCTTGATAAATAGCATTGAATATGATGTCCCGATATTTAACGCGTATGCGTACAATATAGATTACGGTAAACCATATTGTGACTGGTGGGATAGAAATATTGAAACTTCAAAACGCACTTTACTGCAAAGAACAATCTTAAGTAAGGTCAAAAGCGGCCAAGTGAAAGTCTTTAATGATAATGGGGTTATACTATCACCAGAAGACATTAGGGCTGTCCTTTCAAGACCGGACACATTAACTTATCAGAGGATAGAGTACCCGTTTGACCCATATGATACAATAATTATGGGTGAGATTTATCATGGCGATATCCAATACATACGATTTAAGGAACAATGGGTTTTTAATGTTAAAACTTTTGAAATTAGCAAAGTAATAACAGAATATGCCCCGGTTTGGGTTGCATACTAATTACAAGAACGAAAGAACAGGAAAAACAAAAGTTCTGTTTTGGGTTAAAAATAATCCTAAGAAGAAAAACAACAGCTTGTTGGTGGATTTAATTAGATACGATATGAGCCTTGATAGCGCCTATGACAGTCTGTTTAGTATTCCAATTAAAACCAGCATTTCGGACAGTTTAGCACTCAAAAACTTTTTCTACAATTTTCTAAATAACATTGAAAAAGGGAAAATTAAAGTATTTGATTATCTAACTATTGAGAACTATTTGAATTTTGAAGATGACAGCATCAAGTATTTGAGCCAAAATGAAATAGATTCACTTTTCATACAAATTGATTCCGTTAGCAAACAATTGTCCGAGCCCCCATATAGTTGGTATGACACAATCATAGTGTCAAATTTAATTGAACAGCCGATAGAAGGCGTAAGATTTGTTGAAAGCTGGTATTTTGACGAAAATACACTGGAAATAAAAAAAGTTATTCATGGATTTTCAATTTTCGTAACTAAAACGAGTTACAATTATGGTAACACATCAATAGCCCATCAAAAATATACAGGGTTAAGAGAAATATTTTATTATTCATTTACCACACCAAAAAGATTTTTTGATTTAAAATGAAAAGAACTATTTTGTATTTTTTCCTTTTAATTTGTTTACCTGCTATTAGTCAGGAAAGAGAATTTGATATTAAAGCAGAAGGGCTAATAAACCCAAATCTAAGGGTGCTTTATATTGGCTTCGATAATCTTTTAACAATAAACTATAATGATACAACTCTTTTTTTGTATTCAGAAAACACGCGTAGAATACGAAGATCAAAGTTAGATACTTTACCAAACAGATTCATCGTTAGGGCTGAACCAGCAGAAGAACAGATAACATTAAAATTGTTTAAAAGAACTTTACAGGACTCAATTCTTTTAGATACCTTTAATTTCCAAGTTCGCAGGATTATAGATCCAAAAGCAATTTTTGGAAATCTTGTTAGTGATAGTGCAACTTTGGAAGCTATATTAATGCAAGATAGAATTAACATATATATGCCTACCTTTTTAAAAACAGAAAAGTTTATTACTCAATTTAGAATGACTGCGATTAAAGTTGATGGAACAACTCAAAGTATTACAGCCAGAGGTAGGAGTACTTTTACTAAAGAACAACGACAGCTCCTTTCTATGCTTAAACCTGGAGATAAACTTCTCATAGATAATATAACTTTAAGAATGGCAGCTTCAGGTACAATCTTTTCTCCGAGAAGGTTAAATTCCATTATAATTAATGTAAAGCTCAGATAAATAACATTATTTTTAATTTGTTTACAAAACAAAGAGGTGTTTCGAATAAGAGGCTGTCAAAATGCTCATTTTATGATTTTCAGCAAACGAAAGTATTGACAATCCCTTGCAATAAATCAGGCTTTCAGCGAGAAGGTCTGCAGAATATAGAATACAACACTTCTTTGATTTCAAATTACAGAATAATACCTGCAAAGTTTTCATCAGCACCTTGGAGAATAGAAATTGTCCATAAATATGATTGTCTGAACAAAAAAATTTCACCATCATATTTTTCTTTTTATTACTTTCGTAGCTTTAATAAAGAAACTGTATGGAAATTATATTAAGTGGTATCAGATCGACAGGGCAGCTGCATTTAGGTAATTATTTCGGAGCTATCCGCAATTTTGTTAAGTTGCAACATACGCACAATTGTTATTTTTTTATTGCTGACTATCATTCATTAACAACGCATCCCACACCGGAAAACTTACAAGCAAATGTCACGCAGGTATTGGTTGAGTATTTGGCTTCGGGTCTGGATCCGGAAAAAGCAACTATTTATATTCAAAGCGATGTACCGGAGGTTTGCGAATTGTATTTGTTGCTTACCATGAATGCTTATGTGGGTGAATTAGAGCGTTGTACCTCATTTAAAGAAAAAATAAGAAAACAGCCAAATAATGTCAATTCCGGACTGTTAACATATCCTGTGCTAATGGCGGCGGACATACTCCTACACAAGGCCCATAAAGTGCCTGTGGGAAAAGACCAGGAGCAACATTTAGAAATGGCGCGTACTTTTGCAGGGCGTTTTAACAGGCTTTATAATAATGACTACTTCCCATCTCCCAAGGCTTTTAACTTCGGGGATGCGCTCGTAAAAATACCCGGACTTGATGGCAGCACAAAAATGGGAAAGTCTGAGGGCGATGCCAATGCAATCTATTTAGCTGATTCTGAAAAAACCATACATAAGAAAATCATGAGAGCAGTTACTGATTCGGGCCCGGAAAAGCCTAACCAGGAAAAAGCCCAGGCCATTCAAAACTTGTTTGACATCATGACGGTTGTTTCCGACAAGCAAACTATAGCTTTTTTTGAAGAAGCCTACAGCAAATGTACAATAAGATACGGAGATATGAAGAAGCAATTGGCAGCAGATGTTTATAAATTTATTGAACCAATTGGAAACCGCATAAGAGAGCTTAATCAAAAACCTGAATTTATCAGAGAAGTTGCTGATTACGGGGCTGAGAAAGCGCGTAAAAGTGCGCGTAAAACCATATCGGAGGTAAGGGAAATCATAGGTTTTAGAACCGTATAAAATAGATTTTATTGCATGCTTGAGAAAGACAGTCAACTTGAAAAATTTGAAAGGGCAGTACTCGTTGGTGTCATTACAGATGAAACAACAGAAGAACAAGCGAACGAATATATGGAGGAACTTGCTTTTCTTGTTGAAACCGCGGGTGGTACGCCTGTAAAAACTTTTACACAAAAACTACCAAAAGCTGATACAAGGTATTTTGTCGGTTCCGGTAAAATGAGTGAAATTAGAGCATATATAAAAGAAGACGACATAGATTTTGCCGTTTTTGATGATGAGCTGACACCCTCGCAACTGCGCAACCTTGAAAATGAATTTAATTGTAAAATCCTTGACCGCACATTGCTTATTCTTGATATTTTTGCGCGACGTGCACGTACATCTTATGCCAAAACACAAGTGGAACTCGCACAATACCAATACCTGTTGCCTCGCCTGACACGTATGTGGACACACCTTTCCAAACAAAAAGGAGGTATTGGGATGAAAGGGCCTGGAGAAAAAGAAATTGAAACCGACAGGCGTATTATTCGCGACAAAATAGCTTTACTCAAAAAAAAGCTGTCAAAAATTGACAAACAATTACTCACACAGCGCAAAGGGCGTGCAAATCTTATAAGAGTTGCGTTAGTGGGCTATACCAACGTGGGAAAATCAACAATTATGAACATGCTCAGCAAATCGGATGTATTTGCGGAAGATAAGCTTTTTGCTACGTTAGACACTACTGTTCGAAAGGTAGTGATAGACAATCTTCCTTTTTTACTATCCGATACGGTTGGCTTCATACACAAACTTCCACACGACCTTGTCGAATCGTTTAAGTCAACACTCTATGAAGCACGCGAAGCGGATGTTTTGATTCATGTTGTAGATATATCACACAGTAATTATCAGGAACAGATAAATGTTGTTAAGGAAACACTTAAGGATATTGATGCGTCGGACAAACCAGTCATTATGGTTTTTAATAAAATTGACGCCTATAAATACATACAAAAAGATAGCGACGACCTCACCCCACCCAAAAGCGAAAATATACCACTTGAAGAACTTCAGGAAATGTGGATAGCACAACACAATACGCCAGCCATTTTTATTTCTGCGAAAGAAAAAATTAACATCCTGAATTTTAGGAAATTAATATATAATAAAATCAGAGATATGCATGCAAAAAAATATCCGTTCGACAATTTTTTGTATTAAATTAGCAACCAATATATGCCACATAAATTTTACGGCTATCTAAAATCACTTATTTCTAAAATAATATGCGTATATTTATGTTTTTTTTAGTACATATTCAAATTTTGTTTTAATTTTGAAAAAGTGAGCTAATTTTATATTTTTGAAAAGTGGGATTTTGAGAAAACAGTATAAACGATGACAAAAAAAATTGAGGATAACTTAAAAGATTTATTAAAGAAAATTTTTGGCTTTGACCAGTTTAAAGGTGATCAAGAGGCAATTATCAAAAATGTTATGTCCGGGAAAGACACCTTTGTCATAATGCCAACGGGGGGCGGAAAATCCATGTGTTATCAGCTACCAGCGCTAATAAGCGAAGGTACTGCCATTGTCGTATCACCTCTTATAGCTCTGATGAAGAACCAGGTAGATTCTATCAGAAATTATGGAGCAGAGGATGGTATTGCACATTTTTTAAACTCGTCGCTTAACAAAACAGAGCTTAACATTGTGTTGAATGATTTGGCTTCAGGCAAAACTAAATTATTGTACGTTGCGCCTGAATCTCTTACAAAAGAAGACAATGTAGAGTTGTTCCGCCGCACAAAAATATCATTTTTTGCTATTGATGAAGCGCATTGTATTTCCGAGTGGGGTCACGATTTCAGGCCTGAATACCGCCGCTTACGCCCTATTATTGAGTCTATCAGCCAACGTGTTCCAATTATTGCACTTACTGCAACAGCTACACCTAAGGTGCAATCAGATATTCAAAAAAATCTGGGCATGCAGGATACAGCCATTTTTAAATCCTCTTTTAATCGTCCGAATCTCTATTATGAGGTACGCCCTAAAACGGATGCCGTTAACAAAGACATCATCAAATACCTCAAAAACCACCACGGAAAATCAGGTATTATCTACTGCCTCAGTCGTAAAAAGGTGGAAGAAATTGCTGAAACCCTTGTTGTCAATGGTATTAAAGCCCTCCCCTATCATGCAGGTTTAGATGCTGCGGTACGTCGCCAAAATCAAGACAAGTTTCTCATGGAGGAAGCTGATGTTATTGTTGCTACTATTGCCTTTGGAATGGGCATAGACAAACCCGACGTACGCTTTGTAATCCACTACGATATGCCCAAAAGCCTGGAAGGCTATTATCAGGAAACCGGCAGAGCAGGAAGAGATGGTGGCGAAGGCAACTGCATTGGCTTTTATCACTACGACGACATGCAAAAACTGGAAAAGTTTATGAAAGGTAAACCTGTTGCCGAACAAGAAATAGGTCAACAGCTCATCCTTGAAACCATAGCCTATGCAGAAACATGCGTTTGCAGACGTAAATACCTGCTTCACTATTTTGGAGAGCAATATCACAAAGAAAACTGCGAAACTTGTGACAATTGCCTCAACCCTAAGAAAAGATTTGAAGGCAAAGATCATATAAAGACACTCCTGCAAACCATTGATGCTACTAAGGAGCAATGCAAAGCAAAGCATATTATTGCGGTGCTTATAGGCAAATCGACAACAAATATCAAATCCTTTAAACATAACCAATTGCCTGTTTTCGGTAAAGGCGCTGATTATGATGAAAAATTCTGGAATGCCGTTATCAGACAAACACTGATAGAGAGGCTTCTTATCAAGGATATTGAAAATTATGGCATCTTAAAAATATCTGAAAAAGGACGTAAGTTTTTGAAAACCCCCTTCTCTATCCAGTTATCTCACGATCACGACTATGATTCAGACAAGGATGACGGCTACTTTGGCCGCAGTGGTCAAAAAACAAGTGCAACAGATAAAGTATTGTTTGCACTGCTTAAAGACCTCAGAAAAGAAATTTCAAAAAAGCACAGCCTCCCTCCTTTTGTCATATTCCAAGACACCTCTCTCGAAGATATGGCCATCCAGTACCCTATAACACTCGATGAGCTGAAACAGATTACAGGTGTTGGCAGTGGCAAAGCCATTAGATTCGGTAAAGATTTCGTAAAACTTATTGCCAACTATGTTGAAGAAAATGAAATTGAAAGACCTATTGACTTGGTTGTCAGATCTGTTATTAACAAATCAAGCCTTAAAGTATTTATTATTCAGAGCATAGACAGAAAGGTGGCGCTTGATGATATAGCAAAAGTTAAAGGCGTTTCATTTGACGACCTTCTCGCAGAAATTGAAAGTATTGTCGCTGCAGGCACCAGGATAGACCTCAACTACTATCTTAACGACATGGTAGAACCCGAAAGGCAAGAAGAAATCTTCGAATATTTTAAATACGCCGAAAATGACAGTATTGATGATGCCCTTAATGAGCTCGGTCCCGACGAATATACCGAAGAAGAAATCAGACTTATGCGTATGAAGTTTATTTCTGAAATGGGTAATTAAACACTTAACCCAGCTACTGGAATCCACTCTTTTTAAGCCAAATGTATCAGGACTTCTTTATGAAGTTGGAACATATCAAGCCAATAGAGTAACCAGTTCACGGTTTACAATATCAATTTTTAATTATTTTTTCCCGAAATATTAAATTATGGTTTTTGTTAAATATATTTAGTAAATAAATTCCTTTTGAAAAATCTGCCATTTTGATTTGATGGGTATGCACATTACTAAGGTCAATAGAGTAAACCTTTGAACCCAAAGCGTTGTACAAAAAAATGAGACCGGAAAAACAATTATTAAAGCTAATATTTAATAAATTATCTTTAATAGGATTTGGAAATATATCAATACCATTAAAATATTGATCATGAACGCTAGAAAGGTCAGGAAAAGTATCGCAAGTATTATATAAAGGATTCATATAAGAAAGTGTGTCATCTTTATAAAGGCATAATAGTAAAGAAGCTTTACTGCCATCGTGATAAATTTGTTCCACCCAGTAAAACGGACCCCTGTTAGGACCAACACCCTCAATAAAAGATAATGATATGTAAGGGTCGAAAATACTAACTATACAATGTAAGGGCTTACAATTAGTCCTAACTACTTTTCTACCATTTTCATAAAACACACTGTCAACAATAATGTATGGGCATTCCATTGAAATTGACGGATTGATATAGTAATAATTGCTGTGTAAATTAAATGTATCTCCAACTTGTAGATTTAGATCCATTATTAATACATCCCTTGACGGGTCAAAAGGAGGCGAATAATTGAAAATTTGCATATAAACCTTACCCGAAACTGTATCTTCTCTTAAATAAATGTTGCCAAATTTTTTGTAGTATATCCCATTTATTTCAAAATCGCCTGTTTGCAATATATGATTAGTCATACAGTATCCACTCACAGGCTCATGAAAAATATTAAATTGAGTAGTATTCTGCCCAAAAATGGACTCATATTGCGCATTAGCAATGTTTTGGCAGAAAAACATAAGAAATAGAGGAATAATAATTTTTTTCACAGTTGATTGGTTTTTAATTTAAAACACAATAGTTTTTTATAAGAATTAGGTAAATTTACAATATAAATGGTTTAAATGCAAAAATATTTTTGTTTATTTTATCCTGAAAGTTCAAAACCTAATATGAGCCATAAAAATATGGTTATAATAAATCTTTATGTATTTTTGCGTTCTAAAATTCATAAAAAATAAATACATAATTTTTTTTAATGCAAAATAATAGCGAAGACTTATTAAAAAAGATCATAGCCCATGCCAAAGAGTATGGATATATTTTTCAATCCAGTGAAATATATGATGGTTTAAGTGCAGTATATGACTATGGCCAAAACGGTGTAGAGTTAAAAAACAACATCCGTAATTACTGGTGGCAAAGCATGGTTCAATATCATGAAAATATTGTAGGACTTGATGCTGCTATTCTCATGCACCCCACAGTATGGAAAGCATCCGGTCATGTTGACGCATTCAACGACCCTTTAATAGATAATAAAGATTCCAAGAAAAGGTATCGTGCCGATGTGCTTATTGAAGATTACATACAAAAAATAGAAAAAAAAATTGATAAAGAAATAACCAAAGCCCAAAAACGATTTGGTGATGCTTTTGACGAAAAGCAATTCAGACAAACACACCCACGTGTAGTTGAAAATCTGAAAAAAATTAGTGAAATCAACAAGCGATTCAATCAATCTTTGGAATCCGGCGACCTTGCAGACGTTAAAAAACTTATAGAAACGCTTAATATTGTATGTCCTGTATCGGGCACATGCAATTGGACAGACGTTCGACAATTCAATCTGATGTTTTCAACGCAGATGGGTTCTTTAAGCAGTGATGCACAAACCATATATATGAGACCGGAAACGGCACAAGGTATTTTTGTTAACTACCTGAACGTACAAAAAACAGCAAGAATGAAGCTGCCTTTTGGAATAGCTCAAACAGGTAAAGCCTTCAGAAATGAAATTGTTGCACGGCAGTTTATATTCAGAATGAAAGAATTTGAGCAGATGGAGATGCAGTTTTTTGTGAAGCCGGGCCAAGAAATGGAATGGTACGACTATTGGAAAAATGAACGAATGCGGTGGCATCTGTCTTTGGGTTTACCCTCTGAAAAATACCGATGGCACAATCATGAAAAGCTGGCCCACTACGCCAATGCAGCAACCGACATTGAGTTTCTATTTCCTTTTGGCTTCAAAGAACTTGAGGGTATTCATTCGCGTACGGACTTCGACCTTAATGCCCACATCAAACACTCAGGCAAAAAGCTTCATTACTTCGACCCTGAAACAAAAGAAAGCTTTGTGCCTTATGTTGTTGAAACATCTATTGGTCTCGACCGTATGTTTATGGCTATACTATGTCATGCATACAAAGAGGAACAGTTGAAGGATGGCTCAACCCGAACGGTATTAAGCATTCCTGCTCCTTTAGCTCCCTACAAGGTTGCAGTACTCCCCTTGCTCAAAAAAGACGGTCTGAGTGAGAAAGGCAGGGAAGTCTTTAACAGTCTCAAAAAGCATTTTATGTGCCAGTATGAAGAAAAAGATGCCATCGGTCGCCGCTATAGACGCAACGATGCCGTTGGCACTCCTTATTGTGTTACAATAGACCACCAGACTCTTGAAGATGAAACAGTGACTTTACGCGATAGAGATACTATGGCACAAGAAAGAATCAGCATACAAGAACTCATTGCCAAACTCAGGGAAGTGCTTAGCTTTTCATCATAGTCCGTTCTTAAAAAGCGCTGTTTTAATAATTACACGAGCAGTATTGATACCGTCAATAGCAGAGGAAGTAATTCCGCCGGCATAACCGGCACCTTCCCCGCAAGGGTATAAATTTGTTATTTGTACATGGTGAAAACGCTCTTTGTCCCTTTGAATACATATAGGTGATGATGTGCGTGATTCAACACCCAATAAAACAGCTTCATCTGTAACAAAACCTTTCATTTTTTTATCAAACGCAACGAATGCCTGCTTCAAGGGCCGGCTTATAAATGATGGCAAAAGCTCTTCCAGTAAAACACTAGAAACACCGGGGTGGTAAGAGTTTTTAGGCAAGTTTGTGGAACATCTTCCATTAATGAAATCCGTAAGACGTTGTGCCGGCGCTGTTAATGGTTTTTGCTTGCTCATACAAAAATCCTTTTCCAGTTTCTTTTGGAAATTTAAAAAATCAATAGGATTCAAGGGTCTATCTTTAAAGACATCCTCCGGACTTACTTGCACTACAATACCTGCATTGGCATATGGAGCGTTTCTTTTGGCATTCGACATGCCATTAACAACCATCTCCTCCGTATCTGTAGCAGACGGGACAATATAGCCTCCCGGACACATGCAAAATGAAAAAACACCCCGCCCATTTTGTTGCGTTATCAACTTGTATGATGCAGGTGGCAGTTCAGGCGGGTAGCCTGCTCCATGATATTGTATTTGATTTATAAGTTCCTGCGGATGTTCAACTCTAAGGCCTGCTGCAAATGCTTTAGGCTCCATTTTTATCTTATGCCTGTCCAGCAGGTGGTAAATGTCGCGCGCCGAATGCCCTGTCGCCAATATCAGGTTTGTAACAGGTACTTCACGGGAACTATTAATATAGATCGATTTTATGACACCCTCTGTAATATTAAATCCTGTTAGTTTACTATTGAAATGTATTTCGCCACCATTAGCCAAAATGGTTTTTCGCATATTTTCAACAATGCGCGGTAATATGTCAGAGCCTATATGAGGCTGGGCATCATACATAATATGAGAAGGTGCGCCATGTTTTATAAAAGTATGTAAAACGTCATCCACAGACCCTCTTTTTTTAGATCGGGTAAATAGCTTCCCATCAGAGAAGGTGCCTGCACCACCTTCGCCATATGAATAATTGGATTCTTTATTGAGGTTATGACTTCTGTGAATATTTGCAATATCAACTTTTCTACTTCTGACGTCCTTACCTCTTTCAAAAACAACCGGCATAAAGCCTTCTTTTAAAAGCTCTAATGCAGCAAACAAGCCGGCAGGACCGCTGCCGATAATATGCACCTTATGAGTGGGTCTGGCTTTATGATATATCATTTTCGGTTCACCATCTCCAGGAGGCTCATTAACATATACCAAAAACTTTATATGGTACTTTATCGGCTTTTTACGGGCATCCAAAGCTTTCCTTACCATTCTATAGCCTTTAATATTCTGAGTCGGTAAATTTAAAGCCTTAGAAAGGTGATATGTAAAATCCTCTATTTGATGTACTGCATGAGGACTTAATTTCAAAACAACATCCCGGGTCATGATAAAATATTATTCAAATAAGAATGATAACTGAAATGTTTTGGAGTTAAGTCTGTCAATAGAGGACGTGTAAATACTGCCATCCCGAACCAGAAGGTCGCGTATTCCATAGGCCATTTTAAGTTCTATTGCAAACTTAAAGTATTCCAGATAAAAATCAAAACCTACGCCAAGTTCCAATGCATAGTCATTTTGCAAGATTCTAACAAGGACATCGTCGTAGTCTTTCTTTTCTTGCTTGGATGCTAAATCCAATGTATATTTAAAGCCTCCCAGAACATATGGGCGTACATTAGTCAGACGCTTTCCCTTGTACTTTAGTCGTAAGGGAAATTCGAGCAATGTAGATTCAATTCTTTTGTTGTGCATGTGAAAAATTGAATCTCTGTAAGAAATAAGATAGTTCAAATTTCTGTCGCAAAACGATAATGTTGGAATAAAACGCAGGTTAAAACGTGAACCTATACGAAGGTCTGTAACAATTCCAATATAAAAGCCCCACTCAGGAACGGCCTCTACCACATACAGTGAATCCAAAGGCTTGTAATCCTCAATAGGGATAATAGAAAAGTTCATCTGATTTACACCCAGCACAAAACCAAAGTGGTATGGTTTTAAATCATAACTGGGTAAATTTTCTATAGTAATTCTTCTTTGACCATAAGCATTATGCAATAAGCAAATGGCACTTAATAAAAGAATATGTCTTAATATGCGCTTCACTTTAATATTTGTGGAATTTTAGTCAATAACGCACACCGGAGTAATTTATTATATGACATAAAAAGACAGCCATTACTTTTTTAATGCAGTATATACAGTTGCTATTCCAAAACTTAATGGTTCAAATTGAGCATCTTTAAAACCTGCTTGCATCAAAATCTTTACAAAGTCTAATCCCGAAGGAAATTCAGCAACAGAATCTCTCAGGTAGTTGTAAGCAAAATTATTTTGAGATATACGCCCCCCAACACGCGGAATAATTTTTGAAAAATAAAAGTTATACGAATTTTTAATAAGTGCATGTTGGGGCTCCGAAAATTCTAAAACACATAATACCCCCCCCTTTTTAAGTATTCTATGGCATTCAGCAAGACCGGCTGAAATATTTTTAAAATTTCTGATACCAAAGCCAATGGTTACAGCATCTATTGAATTATCAGAAAAAGGGAGCGCTTCGGCGCAAGCCAACAGCAATTTAATTTTGTGCGAAAGATTAAGATTGTCAACCTTTTGACGGCCTATTTTAAGCATACTTGATGAAATATCCACACCCGTAATTTGTGAATTTTTAAGCACTCTTGCGGTCTCTATAGCTAAATCAGCGGTGCCGGTTGCAATATCAAGCAGTTCTTTAGGATTGTAGCTTTTCACTATTTTCGATGCTCTTCTACGCCAATACCTGTCAATTCCAAAAGACAGAAGATGATTCAACAAGTCGTATTTACAAGCTATGCCATCAAACATACCTTTTATGTCAACCTCAACACATGTTTCCTTACCAGACTTTAACGTTGAAATCATTTTAAAATATTAGGGGTACAATCTTTTTAAATGCCACTGATTATTCTCTTTGGTAAACAAAAGCCTGTCGTGCAATCTGTCATTGCCTCCCTGCCAAAACTCAATTTTTTGAGGTTTTACAACATAACCACCCCAAAAGTCGGGACATGGCACAAGCTGATCCTTGAACTTTTCTTTATAATAATTATATTGATCTGTAAGCAGTTTTTTATGGTTTAACACGGTGCTTTGTTGGGAAGCCCAGGCAGCCAGGCAGCTTTGGCGCGGGCGGCTCATAAAATACGTTTCCGATTTTTGACGACTGACCTTCTCGGCATTGCCCTCTATGCGCACCTGCCTTTGAAGTGTGAGCCATAAAAACAGTAAAGACACCTGCGGTTGAACTGAGATATCCTGAGCTTTTTTACTATTATAATTGGTATAAAACTCGAAAAATCCCTCTGAAAAATCTTTAAGTAAAACGGTTCTTTGCGACACCTTACCACTATCATCAGATGTAGCTAACACCATAGCATTCGGCTCGGGTACTCCATTTTTCACAGCTAAAGAAAACCACTCCTCAAACAAAACTATGGGGTCCGCAGCTACATCAGACTCATCAAGATTAGATAAATCATAGTTTTGCCTTAAATCATAGATTTTTCTATCTGTCATATGTATCAGGCTTTTTTTAGTAATAAACTTAAGGCCTCTTTGAACAATTTTTCTTTACTGATTGGCACCACTCCAACGTCCTCACAAACAATACCCCCTGCAACATTTGACAAAGCTGCCGTATCAAAAGCGTTTACACCGGCAGCTGCACAGAGTGCTACTACACTTATCAAAGTATCACCGGCACCCGAAACATCAGCAATATTGCGCACATGCGCCGGTATGTGTTTGGTTTTAAAACCCTGTTTAGTTTTTTCTGACACATATATCCCATGTTCAGAAAGACTCACTATAACACAGTTGATACACTGCTTAGCCTGGAATGCTTGTACAGCATTTTCAAGAGCCTGATGATGCTTAGGACTTATATCTATTTTTAAACCCTGAACAAGTTCTTTAAAGTTGGGTTTAAAATATTGTATTTCTTTATAATTAAAAAAGTTATGTTTCTTGGGGTCCGCAACAATGGGTATGCCGGCAGCCTTAGATCGTGTAATAACCTGCTCAAGTAATTTCTTGCTCAACACACCTTTGTCATAATCTTCAAAAACAATCACGTCTATTGCTTCTGTCGCTAAAATTTTGTCAATGATTTTAAGCAATTCTTTTGATTCCTGTGGGGTCAAAAGGTTTGTTGTTTCCTCATCAACCCTAAGCAGATGCGTATTATTGCCGATGACACGAAACTTTACTGTAGTTTTTCTGTGTGAACTTTGCAGAATACCATGAGGGCTTAGCGTCTCAGCTTTTAACAAATCTAAAAAGGCATCGCCCTTGGCATCATTTCCAACCACACCACACAAAATGGGTTCCGCACCTAAAGATTTAATGTTGAGCGCAACGTTGGCAGCTCCTCCGGGTCTGTTTTCGCGTTTAACAACATCAACAATGGGAACGGGAGCTTCGGGAGACAAGCGTTTTACGCTACCCCAAATATAGGCATCTGTCATAACATCGCCTATAATAAGGACACGCAATTTCTTAAAATTATCAAATAGCTTTTTAAGCCTCTCTGTAGTTAACATACAGCTTATATTGTATTTACGACAGCAAAGATATATTTTTTTATAAAGAGCTAAAAAAATATTTTATGTTTTTCAACTAAACTCCATATATTTTCATAAATTTGCGTTGTAACAACATTTTATTAAAACACAAATCAAATACTATGAAAAACACTTTTACTATCGTCTTTACGACTATTCTTATAGCTTCGTGTATGGCTTTATTCGCTCAACAACAAATACCTAATCATGATTTCGAAAACTGGACTAATGGCGAACCGGACAACTGGGGCACGTCTAATGAAAATGTTATGGGTATCGTGCAGTTTACAACAGTCACACAAGAAACGGCAGCACCATACAGCGGTTCATATGCTGCTAAAGTAGAAACTGTTTCAGAGAATCTTTTGGGAAGTCCCATAACCATGCCGGGGATTCTGACCCTCGGCACATTCGAATTAGATATAGTAAATCAAAGTGGGGATGTTGTGGGAGGCATCCCTTTTACCGGCAGACCCGACAAACTACATGGTTTTTTCAAGTCACAACCTGTTGGCAACGATCAGTCTGTTGTAGGCATAGGCCTATCCAAATGGCGTGGCACCCATCGCGATACCATCGGACAAGGTTATATCGTGTTCTCTAATACAGTCACCACTTGGACTCCTTTTGAGATCACTATCAACTGGTCAACAGCAGAAACACCCGATTCAATGAACATTATTGTCTCAGCATCAGACATTTTAAACGAAGTTTTTGTTGCAGGAAGTACCGTTTGGGTTGACAGTTTATATCTGGAATATATTGCGGTACCTACAGCAAATAAAGAAATAGCTAAAGTGCAACTGGGTAACTACCCCAACCCTTTTTCTGATGAAACCGTTATTCGCTTTACGGCATCCCACAGCAACAATTATAGATTCACTGTTTACAATATCTTGGGTGAGTTAGTATTCGAAAAGAACTACAAAGCTCATAAAGGTATTAACCGTTTTAGCTTCTCTGCTGAAGGCCTTGACACAGGGCTTTACATATACAGGATTGAGAGCGGCTATGAAGTTGAGACTAAAATTATGCACATAGCAAGATAAAAAAAAGGCTCCTTTCAGAAGCTTTTATAATTTTGATTGTTATCCATACAAGAAAAACATGTTTCATTAAAATAACACAGCCATGAAAAAAACATTATTCCTTATTAGTATTATTCTTATTGTAAGTTTTAGCCAGGTTTTTTCACAACCATGTGTGCCCGGCAATTACCCTGGTCATGGAATTTTTCCTGATAGCTTAACAGGCTTACCGGCAGCATATGTAAATCAGAACTACAGCACGGTTATGACAATAATAGTACCTACAGATACCATTATCGACGTCGGAGCAGGGCCAAGCTATGCCGTGATAGATTCAGTAGGACTTATTGATATTGCAGGTTTGCCACCCGGGCTTACATACAGCACAAACCCGCTCAATGGATTTATTCACAGCGACTCGGCAGGCTGTGTGTTAATTGAAGGTACCGTACCTCCGGGATATGTTGGCTTTTACCCCATCACACTTAAATTAGAAGCCTGGGCCGACAGCTACCACCAACCAACATATCTTTACGTTTCTGATTATACTATTGAGGTCAAAGACACAATAACTATTACGGCAAAGCTTCAAAACAGTAAAACGATTAAAGCATTCAACTACCCCAACCCCTTTTCACAAAACACTGAAATTATTTTTGACACTGATTTCAAAGATGAGGCTTCATTGGTAATTTATAACAGTGCCGGCATGTTATTACATACCAGTAGTGTTAAAATCCAAAAAGGAAAAAACACCATACCACTTCATTTGGAGGCTCCTGCCGGCTACTATGTTTACAGAATTACCGGCAACAGATTGAATATTCAAAGTAGTTTTGTGATTAAATAGAACCTTTAGAGAATGTCCTTAAAAATCACCATACTTGGCAGCAGCTCGGCAACACCAACAAAAACCAGAAACCCAAGCGCCCAGCTGTTGCAGTTTAACCAAAAATATTTTTTAATTGACTGTGGTGAAGGAACGCAAATGCAAATGCTTAAATATGGCATTAAACACAACAGGTTGCATCATATTTTCATAAGTCACTTGCATGGCGACCATTTTCTGGGACTCTATGGCTTGTTATTTACCTTTCATTTATTTAACCGTCAAAAGGCCGTACATATTTATGCACCCCCTGAGCTTGAAAAAATGATTAAGATGCATATAGATGTCGCCGGCACGACCCTATCCTACCCATTACATTTTCATCCTTTAAACATTTATCAACAGGGGGTCATTTTAGAGGATGATACTGTAAAAGTCAGTTACTTCAGTCTGAAGCATCGCATACCAACCTTTGGATTTCTTTTTCAGGAAAAACCTAAAGAGCGGCGCATCATAAAAAATGCTATTGAAAAATACAATTTAAGCATTGAAGACATACGTAAAGCCAAAAAAGGAGAAACTGTAACTGGTCATGACGGTAAGATAACTCCACTTCACCTGATAAGTAATGAAGCAGCTCCTTCCTATTCCTACGCATACTGCTCAGATACTGCTTATCACAAAAAAATGATACCGAAAATCAAAGGCACTGATATACTGTACCACGAAGCTACCTATGCCGACGACCTTAAAGAGTCTGCTGAAGAAAAATACCATGCAACAGCACGCCAGGCAGCCTTAATTGCTAAAGAAGCCGGTGTACAAAAACTTATTATTGGCCATTTTTCGACCCGTTACAAATCTTTAGATATTTTTCTTAAAGAGGCCAAAGAGGAGTTTCCAAACACTTTTTTAGCAGAAGAAGGGAAAACTTACGAAATATAGTGTACCATCTAAAAGTCATAATTAACTATAAAATAGCATTGTATTAACAATAAAACCTAGGAATAATAATTTTCAGAAAGAAAAAAACATTAAAACTTTTGCGATTAATTCATACTTTTGTAAAAAAGCATTTAGTAAAAGAGGATGTACTAAATTTTTGCATAAAGTATGTTTTCTTAAAAATTAACGTTAATTAAAGAATTGAAAATATAAAGATGGTAATAAAAGCAAAACCTTTTGTAAAATGGGTAGGAGGTAAATCTCAACTTATTAGAAACATAGAAGAGGCATTACCAAAGAATTTTAATAAACGAGAGGAGATTACTTACATAGAGCCTTTTGTTGGTGGTGGAGCGATTTTGTTTTGGATTCTTTAACAATTTTCTAATATTAAAAAAGCCGTTATAAATGACATAAATCCAGATTTAACTACGGCTTATAAGATAATAAAAGAAAAGCCTTCGGAGCTAGTAAAAGCGTTAATGCTTATTCAAAAGGAATATTTGCCACTCAATGAAGAAGAAAGAAAAGAATACTATTTAAAAAAAAGAGCACTTTTCAACACAAAAGCATTAAATGAAATTGAAAATACTTCATTTTTTATTTTTCTAAATAGAACTTGTTTTAATGGCTTGTATCGCGTAAATAGTAAAGGTCTTTTTAATGTGCCGTTTGGACGATACATCAATCCCAAAATTTGTGACTCTGAAACAATTTTTGCTGACAGTAAATTATTGCAAAAAGTAAAAATCTTAACGGGAGATTTCGAAAAAACTTTAAAGTATGCAGATAGAAACAGTTTTTTTTATTTTGATCCTCCATACAAGCCATTAAACAGAACATCAAGTTTCAATTCATACGCAAAGGAGGAGTTTAATGATAGAGAGCAAATAAGGTTAAGAAATTTCTGCAAGAAAATTGACTTAATGGGACATGAATTTGTTTTAAGCAATTCTGATTTAAAATCTAAAAATCCGAATGACGATTTTTTTGACAATTTATATCAGGATTTCAACATAAAAAAAGTTTTTGCTACTCGAATGGTTAATGCTAATGCTAATAAAAGAGGCAAACTCACAGAATTACTAATTACCAATAAACACATTAAAAAATTTGAGTATGCCAAATAATTTTGAAAAATTTATTTCACAACTAAGCGAAACAAACGCAACACTTGATTATTTTACCAACTTTGAAAAAATCAAAAACAATGTAAGTAAAATCTCTATAAAATTAAATCAACTAAATTACTTAATTGGGAAAAAAGATTTAAAACATGCAATAGAGCAACTATACGAAGAAAATCCAAAAGCCTTTGATGTTCTAAATATTTTAATTGCTGTTAGAAAAAACAAAAAAACCAAAACCTTTAACAGTAAAGGGCAAATTGTATCATTAGAATCATACTTTAACTCACCTAAAAGCATTCATGACTTTATTGTTGAAACAGGTCTTGCTGAAATTTTTCAAAATAAAAACATCACAAACCTTGTTGACTATGTATTTGGCGTTGAGGTTGGCTTAGACACAAATGCGAGAAAAAACAGAGGTGGGGAAAATATCTCTAATGCGGTTTCATTACTTTTTGATAAAGCAAAAGTATTTTACAAAAAAGAAGTAAATAGTTCTGAGTTCCCAGAAATAACAAGTTAAGGGACTGATTTAAAAAGATTCGATTTCGTTATTAAAACGAAAAAGAAAACGTATTTAATTGAAACAAACTTTTACAATAGTGGTGGTTCAAAACTTAATGAAGTTGCTAGATCTTATTCTGATGTTGGTCATAAAATAAATCAATATCAAAACTTTGAATTTGTTTGGATAACAGATGGGCGAGGCTGGTTGTCTGCTAAGAACAAGCTGGAGGAGGCTTTTAACATAATTTCATGTGTTTACAATCTTTCAAGCTTAAAAACTTTTATAAAAAGGTTAAGTCAAGAAAAAGTTATTAAATTTTAAATGTTAAAAGTATAAAGTCAAAATTTGCAAGCTTTAGATTTCAGAAACTTCAATATGATAATTCTATTTTTTAAATCCAAGGATAATAACTTCTATCTTCTTAAAGGAGATACTATTGATCTTCTAAATCAATTTGATTTCAAATTCAATATGATCTTTGCTGATCCGCCGTATTTTTTGTCTAACGATGGAATTTCAGTTCAAAGTGGAAAAATGGTAAGTGTTAATAAAGGTGCTTGGGATCGTTCTAAGGGTTTTGAGAAAGACAATGAATTTAATTATAACTGGTTAAAAGCTTGCAGAGAACATTTAACTGAGGATGGCACAATATGGATTAGTGGCACATTTCACAATATTTTCTCTGTTGCACAAATGCTGACAGAGTTAGAATATAAAATTCTTAATTGTATCACTTGGGCAAAAACAAACCCTCCACCCAATCTGTCTTGTAAATATTTCACACATTCCACCGAATTTATAATCTGGGCAAGAAAACATAAAAAAGTCTCTCATTATTTCAATTATGAACTAATGAAAAGTATTAACAGTGGAAAACAGATGAAAGATGTATGGCATCTGCCGGCAATAGCTCCTTGGGAAAAATCTTGTGGGAAACATCCAACACAAAAGCCATTGGCTTTGCTTACAAGAATAATACTTGCTTCAACTAAAAAGAATGACTGGATTTTAGACCCTTTTACAGGCAGTAGTACTACTGGTATTGCAGCAAATTTAATCAATAGAAAATTTTTAGGTATTGACAAAGAAGTTGAGTTTTTAAACATTTCAAAAAACAGAAAAATTGAAATTGAAAATCAGCAAATTTACGGATCATACAGAAGAAAACTGGCGGGTTTTTATAACAATTCGCAATTAGAGCTTTTTTTAGCAGAAGAACCTGAAGCAAATTATGAAAGAACTCTTAACTTTCTTAAGAAACAGCCCAGCAGCCAATAAGATATAATGAAATTTGTGATTTAGTATCTAAGGCATAATTCTTTATCAAGTTTAAGAACCTGAGGAATAACCATTGTTTTACCATCATTAACTATACGATGGTTTACTTTTTTTATCAATAGTTTTTCCGGTGTCTGATGCTGTATGCGCGCCCATATTTTGGACTGCGTAACGCCATCCCTCAAAGCACAACGTTTGACGCGAATTTGTTGTGGTGCCGTTACGAGAATAACATCATCAAAGAAATCGTTTAAGCCGGCATCAAAAATAATAGCAGATTCAAAAAGAATATAGGGCTTTGGACTGTGAAGTTTTTTCATCCAACATTCAAAATCTTTCATAACCATAGGATGTATTATGCTGTTTAGTTTTTCAAGCATAGTTTTATCCTGAAAAACAATGGCAGCAAGCGCCTTTCTGTTGATGCTGTTTTGTATTATGACTTTTTGTCCGAACAAATCCACCAATTGCTTTTTTACTGTCCCATATTCGAGTATTTTGTGTGCTTCCTTATCCGCATTATACACTTCAACCTGTAACATCTTAAATATGCGTGCTATAGTGGTTTTACCACTGCCTATATTACCCGTAAGCGCAATTTTCCTGATAGCGCTTTCATTAGTAATCATAGAAGCTTCCTTACTCATCATAAGATTAATTAAGAATTATGTACTCTACAGTTGCAGGGTTAATTTTTTGTATGCGAATATTATCGGGTTTATCTTTAACATAGACAGGCAAAACTCTTTGTAAACCTATTTGAGAGGTATCAGCCAAAATCTTAAAATGCTCTGGTTTAATAAGCGCATAATCTTTCAACGCAACAAATAATGTCAGTTGAACTTTATCGGGGAATAATTTCAGTTCTTTATTGTCTTTGAGGATTGGTGCTACTATGGGAGCTTGCAGAGACAGTTCAGTAAATTTTTCGACAGGGATATAAACATTGACGTGATTTTGAGAGAGTCGAAATGCGGTAAGTCCGGGGCTTTCAATGGCCACATTAAAAACCTGCGATTTGTTAAGTACTCCTGCATTAACATCTTCAGTATGCACAGCTTCGATGTGAGCTATTTCTTCAGCGCGTCCGAATATGTACAGGCTGTCAGGTTCTGATTTAATACTGCCGTAAATAATATGTTGTGGTGCCAGTTCGTAAGATATGCGAGGTCTTACAGCAACTTTTCGTGCATAAGCTTTATGCATAACAATTCTTAATTGATTGGGAAAAAAATCAACTATACTTACGGTATAACCAAACTTATCATCTAATTGATGTTCTATATATTTATTGATGTTAACAGCTGCTGTAAATATATCGGGACCAGTTTCCTGTATGGGCAATGAAGCCACATCTACTTGCAGTTTGTGCTTTTTTTTAAGATTACGTCCTAAGAATTTAAAGCCACTGGCACTAAGAGTTGCAGAAATAACCGTATCGCTTTCTATGACCAAACGATTGGAAGGGATGTTGACGTATTCTATTTGAACTTCTGTTACAAGCTCGTATGTTTTGGATAGTTTTATGATAAACCAAATAGCAGCCGAAAAAAAAAGGCACACCAGAAAAACATAAAGATTGTATTTTGTTTTAAATGGCTTAAATCTTCCTGAAAACTCTATGGGTGCTTCTTTATTCAAAGGTTAACTGGTATCGAAATAAAACAAATATCAGAAAAATGGTTTAGCGTTTATCCTGAAGGGATTCACCATCCATAGCTATAGCCGATCTTTCGACTTTAAGTTTGTTTTGCCCTTCTACCTCAATAATAAAGGTTGTGTCGTGAACTTCAACAATTTTACCATGAATACCTCCAATGGTAACAATTTTATCACCTTTTTTGATGTTTTCTCTGAATCTTTTCAACTCTTTATTTTTTTTCATTTGAGGGCGAATCATAAAAAAGTAAAAAACGAAAATAATAAGGATGAGTGGAAGTAAGGCCCCCATGCCACCACCGCCACCACCTTCTGATGGAGGTGCCATTAATAAAATGTGTAAAAGGTTCATAATGATTTTTTTTTGAGTTATTAAAAATTTATAATTAGGGAACAACAATATTTGCTCTAACTGTTAAAACTGTAGTATTTGGTTGCGTATTAGCTACAATAGACACTCTTTGATTTTGGACACCAGATCGTCCGGTGGAGTTAAAAGCAACTTCAATAGTTCCTTTTTCGCCGGGTTTTATAGGATGTCTGGGAAAGTTAGGCACAGTACATCCGCAACCTGCATTTGCAGATGCTATAACCAAATCACTTTTCCCTGTATTTGTAAAACGAAAAGCATATGACACGCGCTCTCCTTGTATGAGTTGACCAAAATCATGCTCATAATTTTCAAATTCTATAACAGGGAGACCTGATTTGTCATTACTTCCATTTGCCGATGCCGGATTTTGAACAATATCACTTGGTAACTGTCTGTCATCAGATGCCCCACACGATATTAAAATAAAGAGTAAAGAAAAAAAACAGATTACTTTAAACCGCTTCATAGATTTGCATTTATTTTTATCTTTCGCAAAAATAATAAAAATACTTAATTTTGCTTGATAATTGAACCTTAAAAAATTTTAAAAAATGAACATGCAAGATATTGAAAAACAAATTATAGATGAATTTAATCAGTTTGAAGAATGGCTTGATAAGTACAACTACATAATTGAACTGGGTAAGAACTTACCTTTGATAGATGATGCGTATAAGACCAAGCAATATACCATCAGTGGTTGTCAATCGCAGGTGTGGTTGAGAGCAAAATATGATAAGGGTTTGGTGATTTTTGAAGCCGATAGCGATGCTCTTATTACCAAGGGGATTGTTTCATTACTGATCAGGGTGTTATCTCATCAGAAACCAGATATAATCATCAATGCACCCTTGACTTTTATTGATAAGATTGGCTTGAAAGAACACCTGTCGCCCACACGAGCCAACGGACTGTTATCCATGATAAAGCAAATGAAGCTTTATGCTTTGGCGTTAAAAACCAAGCATGAAAAAAATAATGAATAATTTTATTTTCATAAATATTTCCAAAATATGCCTATGTCTGAGCATTGCAAAAAAAATAAACAATGAAGTACATTTCATTTTTTTTTCTACCCTTACTTTTTTTATGCTTTTCTTGCGAAAAAGATGATGAAAACGCTAAGAATGGTGATTTGAAACATCCTAATGGTAATGTCAAACCATTACCTACAAATATCCCTGATGGTGATTTTGAAAAATGGGCAACTATAACTTCAGGTATTAACAGCTATGAAGAACCGAAAAGTGGTTGGTGGACCAGCTTAAACATTTTAAGCAATTTGGGTGGCCCAAAAACATTAAAAAAAACTACTGAAGCGCATACAGGTCATTATGCAGCTAAAATGTCCACATCTGTTTGGGGCGATTTGACTATACCGGGTATCCTGGTTTCAGGAACATTCGACTTCGATGCACCCAACATGATTATTGAAGGCAAACCTTTTACAGAAAAACCGAAAAGTTTCAGAGGGTATTACAAATACTTTCCTGTTAGCGGCGACTCCGCTGCTATTTTTGCCAGCATTACCAAATACATGCCCCAGAATCAAAGAAGAGATACCATTGCAGCAGCAAGCCTTGCCATACTGAATACTTACGACTCTTATACTTTTTTTGATATTGATTTTACATATTATATCAATTATGTAGAGCCTGACTCAATAAATATTGTATTTGCTTCCAGTGCTGATGGTGCTAACTTTAACGGTGCTGTTGGCAGCACCTTATATATTGACGATATTTCCTTGATCATGCAAAATGGCACAGAAAAGTTTGTATGGTATGAAGACAATTAAAATATTAATTATTTTAGCATCTCTACATTTACCCCATTTAAAAGCACAACCAGAAAAGCTTTCAGTCAGTATAGGAACGGCTCTGGGTGGCCCCACCCCTGATAAAGTTTCAGAAAACGGTTCTGCCCGCATGAAAGCCGGTTTTTCCGGTGGCTTCATGTATCAATTAACGCAATCCGGTAATTGGTCTGTAAATCAAAGTGTCTCTTTTCAGTTTTTAAATCTCGAATATGGGCAAACTTCAAAAAGAGATACAACAGTAAATCTTGATATACCCTTGCAAAATGGGGAAATTTTAAACACAAATGTTAACACCTACTACTATGAAAATGTTGCAGGTCGTATGAAACTGAATTTCATAAAAACAGGCATATATGCATTTTACAACTTTAGCAAATTTCATATTGGGCTGGGCCCGTCAGTATATTGTTTCAGCGGCGGCTACGATAAGGGGCATGTACTGGTTGAAATTGGAGAAGGCGGTGTAAAAGGTATTGACGATTACACCGAAAACTATAGCAATACCGCCGTCATTAACCCCTTTGCTTTAGAAGTTTCACTGTTGGTAACTTATAAATATACTTCGCAATTAGGAATCAGTTTGAAACTTAACAGAGCACTTACGCCATTTTACAACTCTGGTTCAGATATAACAGGAGATGGTGCTATTTTCTATGTAACTACTGTTGGTGTTAGTCTGTATTATGCATGTTTTTAATTACACCAAATTTGCTCATAAATTGACTTCCCGATATATAGCAGCATTAATTTTGTCCATTAAGTCTATTTTGCAATTTTACGATTTCTGTTCATGAGAATACTGCTGATGGTAAACAGGCCAATAAGTGCACTTAAAAAGCCGAGAATACGCCCCAAATAATCTCCATAATTAACATAAAAAGTTAGGGTATCATTCAAATGAATCTCTTTTCTTATAACAGCGGGCACCCACCACTCTGTTGCATCAAACATATCGCCCCTTTGATTAACAAAAGAGGAAATGCCTGTGTTAGCCGATCTGGCAATAGAGCGACGCGTTTCTATAGCTCTTAGGCGTGCATATTCACTATGCTGCCGGTAACCGGGCGTATCTTCCCACCACCCGTCATTGGTAATGATAGAAATAAATTGCGCACCATTACGCACGTATCCGGTTACAAAATCTCCATAAATAGATTCATAGCAAATAACCGGAGCTGTTTTAATACCGTGGGGGCTTACTAAAACACTGCGTTCGTCTTGCACACCATGGCTGCCCACCATGCCCCCTAAGTCTATAGCCAAGTCTTCCAAAAATCCAAAAATCTGCGGGTACGGCATTTTCTCAACACCTGGCACCAATTTTGACTTGTGATAGTACTGAATGCTGTTGCCGGCATCGATAAGCACAGCTGAATTAAAAACATCATAATACCCTTGCCCACTTGTTAGCGGTCGTGCTGTGGGTGTGCCTGATGCTTCATCTTCATACCTCATGTAAGTACTTGCCCCTATAAGGATAGCTAAGTCGGGATATGTTTCAAAAAGCATCTTAAGCCTTCTTACACTGGGACTATACTGAATCTCGTTGAGCCACACACCTTCAGGAATGGCCGTTTCGGGTGCTATTAAAAATTTGGTTTCCGGAGTCAGCTTTTTTAGTGCTAAAGATACAATCCGTTCTATCTGCTCTTCTGAAGACATTCCTGAAAACTTTTCATTGTACGGATCAATATTCGGTTGAATGACAACAACTTCAATAGGATTGTGTTTTTCGTTGTATGTAGCATACATGTATAAAGAGATAAAACAAGGTACAAATACCAAAAGCATCACACTGCTTAAATTAACAATAATTCTCCTTTTTAACTTTTCGGAGGCTGTTAAAGATTTGATGAGTTGATAAATCATCACATTTGTGAGCAATATCCATATGGTACCACCCAATGCACCGGTATATTCATACCATTGTATAAACTTATAATAATTTGCAAAACCATTCCCCAGATTAAGCCATGACCATGTTAAATCCCAATCCATATGGAGGTATTCGAAGGTAACCCAATAGCTTATGAGTATGAGGTAGCCATAGTTTCTTTGTCTGAAAGCACCCATGTATATATTGCGTCTTCCTACGTGAAAAAAGAAAAAAACCAAAGCCATAAACAAACTGTTAAAGATAACGGCCATAATAGCACCGGGTATGGTTGAATGACATATCCACCAGGTGGTCAAAGCATTCCAAATAAAAAAAGCCAGATAAGCATATAATAAAATGGCAAAGCGACTATTTTCTGTTTTATGCTTATTCAAAACATCTTCAACGTATAACAGAGGCACTAAAGCAAAAAGCAGTAAAAAAGGAAACCCATTGGCAGGCCAACCCAAACTCAACAATATACCACTTGCAGCTGATAGCAGAATTAAGATATGTTTTTTCATTTTTATTATTTTTTTAGAGCCTGAATACTTCAGACAAAAATATCAATTATCAACAATAAATACAAAAAGCAAACCTAAGCATTTTATTGCTAAAAAATTAAATTTTTTAGTAGTAGGGTAAAAATTATTGACTATATTTGTACAAAAATAAAAATACATACAATATATTGATTATGAGCGAGTTAGAAAATGAAAACCTAAACAAGGCATACAGTGCCGATAATATTCAGGTTTTAGAGGGTTTGGAAGCTGTAAGAAAGCGCCCTGCTATGTATATAGGAGATGTAAGCGTAAGAGGTTTACATCATTTGGTATATGAGGTTGTGGATAATTCAATAGACGAAGCCATGGGTGGTTATTGTGATAAAATTGATGTTATCATTCACGAAAATAATGCCATAACAGTAATAGATAATGGACGTGGCATACCAATTGACATTCACGAGAAAGAAAAAAAGTCAGCTCTTGAGGTTGTAATGACCGTACTACATGCAGGTGGTAAGTTTGACAAAGGATCGTACAAAGTGTCAGGTGGCTTACATGGTGTGGGGGTTTCTTGTGTTAACGCCCTTTCGGAAGTGCTTATAGCCAAAGTATATAGAGATGGTAAAATTTATCAGCAGGAATACCGTATGGGTGTCCCTCAATATGATGTGAAAGAAATCGGAGAAACAGCCATAACAGGTACAGAAATATATTTCAAACCTGATGTTTCTGTGTTTACGCATACAGAATATAACTACGACACTTTATCTACGAGGCTTCGTGAACTTTCTTTTTTAAACAAAAAAGTTCAAATCAGCATAAAAGATGAACGCCCACAAGAAAATGGCAACGGGCTCAAAGAGGAAGCCTTTTATTCAGAGGAAGGCCTTAAAGAATTTATAAGCTATCTGGATGCCACAAGAGATAAAATTATTGATGATGTTATTTTTATTGAAGGTGAAAAAAACAGTGTGCCTGTAGAGATAGCCATGCAGTATAACTCATCGTTTTCAGAAAACTTGCACTCATTTGTAAATAATATCAATACTATAGAAGGTGGCACACATGTTTCCGGTTTTCGCAGAGCACTTACCCGTACCTTAAAAAGCTATGCCGAAAAATCAGGCATGCTTTCCAAGTTAAAATTTGATATCAGTGGTGATGATTTTCGCGAAGGACTTACAGCTGCCATATCTATTAAGGTTCAAGAGCCCCAGTTTGAAGGTCAAACAAAAACCAAGCTGGGTAATTCGGAGGTCATGGGTGCCGTTGATCAAATGGTAAGCGAATGTCTCAGTTACTATCTCGAAGAGCATCCCAAAGATGCCAAAACTATTGTCAACAAAATCATTCTGGCAGCAACGGCACGTCATGCAGCGCGAAAAGCAAGAGAGCTTGTACAGCGTAAAAACGTACTAAGCGGCTCAGGGCTGCCAGGTAAGTTATCTGACTGTTCGGAAAGAGACCCTCAAAAATGCGAAATATATCTTGTTGAGGGTGACTCGGCCGGTGGAACAGCCAAGCAGGGACGCGACAGAGCTTTTCAGGCGATACTACCTCTCAGAGGAAAAATCCTGAATGTCGAAAAAGCCATGCAACATAAAATATTTGAAAACGAAGAAATTAAAAGCATATTTACTGCACTGGGCCTTACTATTGGAACTGAAGAGGACAGTAAAGCTCTTAACATGTCAAAACTCCGGTATTATAAAGTTATTATTATGACGGATGCCGACGTTGATGGTAGTCACATTGCTACACTTATTCTTACTTTCTTTTTCAGATACATGAGGGAGCTGATCGAAAATGGTCACATATACATTGCTACGCCCCCTTTGTATCTAATAAAAAAAGGTAAAGACGAAAAATACTGTTGGTCAGAAAATGAACGCGAAGCTTTTGTAAAAGAACTTACAGCCGATGGCATAAAAGAAAGCAGCATCCATATTCAAAGGTATAAAGGTTTGGGGGAAATGAATGCAGAGCAGTTATGGGAAACAACAATGCACCCCGAAAAAAGAACACTCAGGCAGGTAAGTATTGAAAATGCTGTTGAAGCTGATCGTACTTTTTCTATGCTTATGGGCGACGATGTGCCACCCAGAAGAGAATTTATAGAGAAAAATGCCAGGTATGCTAACATAGACGTGTAAACACATGAGGCCATTCTCTATGCAAGAACCATTCTCACAAAAAAACAATTATGGATAAAAAAGTACTGCTTATTATAATGGACGGCTGGGGAGAAGGTAATAAATCTGAAGCAAATCTTATACATCATACCCCTACACCCTATATTGACAGTTTATATAAGAATGCAGCCTATGCACAGTTGCAGTGCGCAGGTGAAGATGTAGGCCTCCCGCCAGGACAAATGGGTAATTCTGAAGTAGGACACCTTAACATGGGGGCAGGACGTATTGTTTATCAGGATTTTGTAAAAATCAACAAAGCCATAGCCGATAACAGCATTAGTGATAATAACATATTAAATAATGCATTCCACTATGCTGAAAAGCACCATAAAAAGATACACTTTTTTGGCTTGGTATCTGAAGGTGGTGTACACTCTTCAACCAAACACCTTATAAAGCTTTGTGACATGGCCAACGATTATGGGCTGAAAAATGTGTTTGTTCATGCTTTTACCGACGGCAGGGACACAGACCCCCAAAGTGGCATCACTTATGTAAAAACCTTAAACGACCATTTAAAAAAAACCGGCGGTAAAATAGCCACCGTTTGCGGTCGCTATTATGCCATGGACAGGGATAAGCGATGGGACAGAATCAAGAAGGCCTATGATATGCTCACCGTTGGTAAAGGAAAAAAAGAAACATGCCCCTTAGAAGCCATTAAAAAATCTTACCAAAATGGCGTAACCGACGAATTTATTGAACCTGTAGTCATTACAGATGAAAATAGCAAGCCGCTTGCTGTTGTTGAGGAAGGTGACGTTGTTATTTGTTTCAATTTTCGTACCGACAGACTGAGAGAGATTACAAGCGTTCTTACTCAAAAAGATTATCCCGATTACCACATGCAATCAATGCCTCTCTACTATGTAACAATGACACGTTATGATGAATCTTTTAAAAATATAAAAGTCATTTTTGATAAAGAAGATGTAGAGATGACCTTAGGAGAGGTGCTTGCGGGTAAAGGCAAATCACAAATGCGTATTGCAGAAACAGAAAAATACCCGCATGTAACATTTTTCTTCTCGGGAGGTCGCGAACAGCCATTCGAAAAAGAAAAACGAGTGCTAATACCTTCTCCAAAAGTAGCTACTTACGACCAGAAGCCTGAGATGAGTGCTTATGAAGTTAAAGACGCTTTGATAAAGGAAATTAAAAAAGAAGCCATTGATTTCATATGCTTAAATTTTGCCAACGCCGATATGGTCGGACATACAGGTGTTAAAACAGCAATAGAGAAGGCACTCATCACTGTGGACAGATGCGTGAAAGAAGTCGTTGAAGCAGCCACTTCTAAAGGATATACCGTAATAGTCACAGCCGATCATGGTAATGCTGATTATGCCATTAACGATGACGGCTCTCCTAATACGGCACACTCTACAAACCCCGTTCCCTTCTTTCTTATAGACAGCACTTATAAAGAACTCGCTAACGGGCGCCTGGCTGACTTGGCACCCACCATACTGCATCTTATGAATATTGCAGTCCCTGAGCAAATGGACGGGAAGACACTCTTGAAAAAATAAAAACTAAATACATAAATGGAATACAAATGGACACTAAAAACACAGGGAAATAGCCAATTCGTAAAAAATATAACAAAAGAACTGAAGGTTAATAACATTATTGCTAATCTTCTGGTGCAAAGAGACATCATTACCTACAGCGAGGCACGCGAATTCTTCAGGCCAAGCCTTAAAAACCTTCACGACCCTTTTATTATGAAGGGTATGACTAAAGCTGTAAAACGCATTGAAAAAGCGATTGCCAATAAAGAAAAAATACTTGTTTACGGCGATTATGATGTGGATGGAACAACAGCAGTATCGCTTGTTTACTCATTTTTTAAAAAAATTATGCCGAACGACCTCATTGACTTTTATATTCCGGATAGGCATGAGGAAGGTTATGGTATTTCATACAAAGGCGTTGATTATGCTGCTTCCCATAACTTTTCCCTGATTATAGCACTGGATTGCGGCATCAAGGCTATCAGCAAAATAGATTACGCCAATGGTAAAGGCATAGATTTTATTATATGCGACCACCACCTCCCCGGCACGCATCTACCCAAAGCATATGCTGTCTTGGATCCCAAGCAAAAAGACTGCCCATACCCCTTCAAGGAGCTCTCGGGCTGTGGTGTAGGTTTTAAACTTATACAGGCCTTTGCCAAAAATAATGGAATACCATTCAAGGAACTTGAAACATACCTTGATTTAGTAGTTGTTAGCATTGCCGCTGATATTGTACCGATAACTGGAGAAAACAGAATATTGGCCTATTATGGTCTAAAACTCATAAACACTAAACCTCGACCGGCTATAGAAGCCATATTCAGCTATTCAAATATCAAGAAGAACAGCACTTTTAACCTTAACAATAGTACTAAAGATAGTGATTTATTTTTCTCCAAAGATATTTCTATCAGCGATTTGGTTTTCATGGTTGCCCCTCGTATTAATGCAGCTGGCAGAGTAAGCGATGGGAAAGCCTCCGTGAGGCTACTCATCGAAAATGATGTAACTCTTATAAAACAACTGGCCGAAAAAATTAACGATAACAATACTGAGAGAAGAGCACTCGATTCAAATGCAACGGAAGAAGCCATTGAAACCATTGCTACAGATGTATTTCTAAAAAACAGTAAATCGTCTGTAATTCTTAACGAAAACTGGCATAAAGGTGTTATTGGCATTGTTGCATCAAGGCTTACCGAACATTACTACCGCCCTACTATTGTGTGTACTATTGATAACGGAACGATTACAGGGTCGGCACGATCTGTAAAAGACTTCGACATATATGCAGCTATTGACCACTGCAGTGACTTGCTTGAAGATTTTGGTGGCCATAAGTTTGCTGCCGGACTATCGATGAGACCCGAAAACTTTTTAGCTTTCAGGGACAAGTTCGAAGCATTTGTTGAAAATAACATTACTGAAGCTATGCTTAAGCCTGATATTGAAATTGACATGGAAATCAAGCTTAAAGATATTACACCGAAATTTTTTAGAATCCTTAAACAATTTGCGCCTTTTGGTCCGGGTAACATGGCTCCGGTGTTTTTAACTAAAGGCGTTTACGAAGAAGGATTTGCAAGAATTGTGGGCATGAATCACCTTAAACTTAGCCTTTCAGAAGTGAGTGCCCCGTTGGTACATTTTGATGCCATTGCTTTTAAACAAGCCGACAAATATGATAGCGTAAAAAATGGCTTCCCATTTAATGTCTGTTACCATATTGATGAGAATAACTGGAAAGGCAACGTTAATCTACAACTGAATATTAAAGACATTAAGCTTTCATAGCAGGAGCTTATAGGCTATTGCCCATAGGTATTTTGCCAGCTTCTGTATGTCTGGCGCTCAATGTCCAATAAAATATTACGAATGGCGCCTGCCCAGTAATTTCTTAAACCAATACCCCGCGGACTTCCCAACATC
Organism: Bacteroidales bacterium; assembly: GCA_003565735.1. Classification (GTDB taxonomy): domain Bacteria; phylum Bacteroidota; class Bacteroidia; order Bacteroidales; family PXBB01; genus PXBB01. Next base: position 3,370 of record PXBB01000090.1, on the reverse strand, counting down.
CTTTCTTTAAAAAGTACTTCTTGCGTAGCTATATCAAAAAACGTAACATAGACAGCAGCTTCCTGATCAATTCTGTTAAAATATTCAACAATGAATACCAAGCCCACACCCTCATTTCGTTCGCCATCACCATAGTTGCCAATAATTGAAGATACTACTTCAGCAGCATCCTCAAACCGATAGGGGTTGAAGGACATCAACTTGTCTTCATTTATTTGCCGGTTACTTACTTCTACATCTTTAAGGTCATTGTAAACATTAACCTTTCTGAATGTTTTTCGCAAATCATAACGGTTAGGCTCACTAAGTATGAGAGCGTTCCAAGCAGGAATATAGCTGTATTTCATATCGTTGGCTGTGGCAGGTGCTATACCGGCAGCCTGATCGAATTGACCAATAAAACGGGCTTCGGAAAAATCCAAACCATACCATACAATGTTATCTGTCTTGAAAACATCCTGAGGTGTTTTTTGTCCGTATAAATTTATAGCTACGAACATTAGAATAAAAGCAAAAGTGCATAGTTTTTTCATCATTAATCTGTTTTTCTTTAGTTATAAATTATAAAAAATTATAGCGTATTTTATTTAATACCGGTAATGCATACATTTCTAAATACATATTCCTCAAAACGTTTGTGGCTTCATTTAATTGTGCTAAGTCTTCGGAAATAAAACTCTTGAATTTCATATAATCTGATTGGCTATAACGGTCGTTAAATTTTGTCTGATTATTTAACATATCGTAAGCGATAAAGTTATTAGGCCACAGTTTATAATTTTGATGTACAGAACGGTCGATAGCAGAGGCTGCTTTTTGAATTTGTTTACTATAACAATGCTCTTGCATTATGCCTTCCTTATGGAAGTCAATTTTATTGCCAACAGAAAGATGAATGCGCCCCTTAAAGTTTAAAATACCTGACAAAATACTTTTCAAATCTTCGCCTGCTGTTTTTTCATAAGGCCCTTGCAAACGCTTGTAAAGCTCTTTCACCTTTTCTTTGCCACAGGGTTCGTATTCGTAAGATATGGTTAAGGGCACTATATTTAAATCTGTTAAGTTATCAGCCGGGTGGAATAGCCCACTTAAGTTGAGCATTTTAAGCAAAGCTTCTTCCGTTCTATCATTTCCATCCTTTGTGCGGCCATTACGTTGAGCTATCCAAACAGAGGTTTTTTTTTCTTTAATCGTAAACCTGATATAAGCCGATAAATTTTTACTGTTATTAAGCATAGCACTCCTGCTGCCTCCCCTGTAAACCGTGTACATTTTATTGATCTTTGCAAAATCAATGATAAAGTCAGAAATCATGAGGTTGTCACCTAAAGATATCTCTGTAGTATCCATATCATGTTCCACCAACAAGGCCTGCATTATAGCCGAATCAAGAACAATGTCGCGGTGGTTGGCTATAAACAAATAGGACTCGGCAGCCGAAAGATTTTCAAAACCTTCGTAAGTAAGTGTTGTGGCACTTTCTTCAATAACACGCCTGACAGCCCTGTGCATAAAATATACCTGGAATTCGTCAGAGGTCTCAAGGGCTTTTAAGTTTTGGCACAATGCGTTATAACTGATATTCGGAAAAACAAAAGATGCTATAGTTTTAAAATTTTCATCAGACATCAACCGCCTTAACGCTGCCTTAAAGATAGATTTATCGTAGGGTGCAATATCTTTAAAAATGGCCATATTGCTACTATCGCTGCACATAGTATTATTTTTTTAGCAAAGTTATTATAAATCTCAGACCTTTAAAAAAAAGTTTTCAAAGGCTTGGGAACTTTTAAACTGATAGTCAAACACATGAATATTATCGAATATTCTCTTCTATATAAAACAGCATAGATGAAATAGTTTGCAGACATTTTATTTTCATAAAATTCTGTTTATACAGGATTATAAAGCTGGTCTCTTTGCTGTGGGATGAAGCCGGCCTCTTTAATAAGTTTCTGCATTTGCCGCACAGACATAGTGCGCTTAACTCCGGAAGCAGCGACAACATTCTCTTCTATCATAATGGAGCCAAGGTCATTGGCTCCGGCCGATAATGCCATGGTTGCTGCCTCCTTACCTGCAGTTAACCAGGAAGCCTGAATATTTTTGATATTATTCAAAAAAATGCGGCTGATGGCTATGGTACGCAAATAGGAATCTGTTGATGTTTTTTCTATCTTCGGAAAAGCTTTTATCAATGCTGTATGGGGTGCTTGAAAAGTCCAGGGGATAAATGCCGTAAAACCTAAACTACCAGACGGTTTTTCAGACTGCAACTGTCGGATTTTTGACAGGTGCGTCATCCGGTCTTGAAGATTTTCAATATGACCGAACATCATAGTGGCAGTAGTAGGCAGTTTAAGTTTGTGTGCCTGTCGCATCACATGAATCCATTGTCGGACACTGCATTTATTGGGAGCTACCTTCTGCCTGATGCCATCAACAAGAATTTCTGCTCCTGCACCGGGCAAACTATCCAGTCCCGCATGCATAAGTCGTACCAACACCTTTTTTGTGGACAATCCTGATGTTTTAGACAAATAAATAATTTCAGCCGGACCTAAAGCATGCAATTTTAAAGAAGGGAATAAAGTTTTAAGTTCAGTGAATAATTGCTCGTAATAATTTAGCTGAAGGTCGGGATGCATCCCGCCTTGTAGTAAAAGTTGACGCCCCCCTGTTTTAAATAATTCTTCAATTTTTTTTTTATACGTTTCAGTATCTGTTATAAAAGCTTTTTCCTGATCATGAATATGGCAATGAAAACTGCAAAAAGAACAAGCTGACACACATACATTTGTAATGTTAATATTTCTATCGATAATCCAACTAACCGTGTTGCCGGGATGCAAACGCTGGCGTACCTGCTGTGCCAGCAACATAAGGTCAGGCGTAGGCAGAGAGCGGTATATTCTCAGAGCCTCCCCTGCCGATAGAGCAACTCCCGACAAAACCTTTTGCTCAATTTTTTGGTATTTCATAGCAATACAAAAATACATTTTTATTTTTTAAACTTCATTTACATTAAAAGCAGTATTGGCAGATTTCTCCTTCGAAACAATCGGAGTCGAAATGACAGTTTTTAGGAGCATAAAGGTTTTCGAGAGGGGCGGCTGCGCCGCCCCTCTCGAAAACCCCCTCCCCCAAAAGTATCCGTGTCATTCCGATGCGTACCGTTGTAAAGGGTACAAAGAGGAATCTGTTATTTGTACACGGATATTATTTTATTCAACGTTCTTTTTGCTTGACGGGTCCACTCTAAAAAGGTTAAAATATTGTTAAATATATGAATAACAATTTGTTAAGTCCAATATTTTGTGTATATTTGAAGAAAAAATCAAGTATATGTTTAAGAAGAATGAGTCCTATA
>PXBB01000120.1 GCA_003565735.1 Bacteroidales bacterium | reverse complement strand
GACTGATTAAACTGTGCATAAAGAATCCTATTTTTTAAGCTGCCCCTACAGGGCGACTTTTAGTCCTATGCATGTTCCTGAGGCTTTGCCTCAGGTTGAAGTAACTCAGTCTTTCAGACTGGATTCATGCCATGAACCTCTGTGTCTTTAAAAAAAAAATCAATTTGAAATATGATTTTCACACCAATTCCAACTCCTGTTAGTCCAAAGGACTATCAGTAGTTGTGAAGTGGTAAATGCCGATACTTCATATAAATAGTACAATGAAGTAAAGTGAAATTGGACTATATTATTTGTGTAATCGGTATTACAAACAGCACCTCAAAAAAAGATTTAGCCAAAATTTCTTTACGTAGCACCTCAAAAAAAGAAATTGCCCGCATTATTCACATTCAACACCATTTGATTAAAAAATTGTATTTTTACATCATTGAAAAGAAGCAAAATAACCTCAGACTAAAGCATTAAATAAGCAAGCTTTATGGCATACAAAGAAAAGAAAATCGAAAAAATCTATTACAAAATTAGCGAAGTTGCTCAAATATTTAATGTCAACACATCGCTTATACGATTCTGGGAAAAAGAATTTGAGAGTATTAGCCCGAAAAAAAATAAAAAAGGAGAACGCCTTTTTACCCAAAATGATATTGACAACCTGCATGTTATATACCATCTGGTAAAAGAAAAAGGATTTACCCTGCAAGGGGCTAAAGAGGTTCTTAAAAACAAAAAGGTGGAAACTTATGAAAGCGCCGACCTGATTAATTCCCTGAAAAGTATTAAACAATTTTTGCTTGAAATTAAAAATAAACTTTAACCCTGCCTTTCACAAGAAGCAAAGTCCGACATGGTTCATTTTATTATCACTAAAAGCCTGATTTCACCTAAAGTAACACGCATAAATATTTGCTAAAAATGTCAATAAATCTGATAAGCATACTGGGCCCTACAGCAACCGGCAAAACGTCTCTGGCTGTTGCATTGGCACACAAAATAGGTGCAGAAATTATCAGTGTGGACTCCAGACAAGTATATAGGAAAATGGATATAGGAACCGGCAAAGATATTGATGAATATGAAAAGTTAAAAGTACCGTACCACCTTATTGATATTGCAGAACCCGGCGAAAAATACGATATGTATAAATTCCTTAGCGATTTTTATAAGGCTTACGAGCATATTAAGCAACGTCAAAAAAAAGTCGTTTTATGTGGTGGCTCCGGCATGTATCTGGAGGCCATACTCAAGGGATACAATATTGTTAAAGTCCCTCCAAACATGGAACTGAGAAAAGAACTCAATAAGCTAAGCGACTGTTCATTAGTTGAACTGCTCCAAACAATGAAAAAGCTTCACAATACCAGCGACACCTCTAGCAGAGAAAGACTTATAAGAGCTATCGAAATACAGAAATACTATCAAGCTCATAACATAAGTCAGACGAGAGAAAGCAAATTGCAACACCTTAATTTTGGCATTGAGCTGCCCCGCTCTGTCGTGAGGAAAAACATTACAGAGCGCTTGCAGCAACGACTTAATGAGGGCATGACAGACGAAGTTAAAAGTTTGCTTGAGGCAGGTGTTAGCCCTCAAACACTTAAATACTACGGTCTTGAGTACAAATTTATCACCATGTATCTGTGTCGTGAAATAAGCTATAACGAAATGTTTGAAAAATTAAATACCGCCATTCATCAATTTGCCAAAAGACAAATGACATGGTTCAGACGTATGGAAAAAAATGGCATTACCATCCACTGGATAAATGGCTTATGGCCTATGAGCCAAAAGCTGAATGGCATCTTAAAACTTCTAAAGCATAAGTAATTCGGCTATGTATTACAAAGTTAATGAACCGCTTTTTTTACATTTTTTTAAAACTTTTTATTAATTTTATATATAAATTTGTAGATATTTTTAATCTTAAAAATTTAATTATGAAAAAATTCAAGACTTTATTAAAAATGACTATTGTATCATTATTGGTAGTCATATTCGGGACATCTATGGGGCAAACTACTGTCCACACTTCAGATTTTAATGTGAGTGAGGGTGCTGCTTATACTACCAGCGGTCAGATAGGCACCAGCAGTTGGCATGTAGATCGTCTGGGTGATGATTGGGGAGCAAGGATTCATGATGATATGCTAGAGTTAACCAACACAGCAGGTTTTGCAGCCAATGCTGTTGGTTGGGTTTATGCCTATACATCCACCGCCGCTTTTACCCCTCCATACAACACCAATTTAGAACAAAACAACACAAAAGTTAGTTGGTATTTTAATATGCAGCAAATAAGGTCTAATCCTGCCGGCTTCAACTCTAATAATTATGGGGTGGCTTTTATTATTGGGTCAACAGATACAGATGTATTTAACAATGGGGACGGTTATGCTGTGGTACTCGGAAATTCGGGAACACCCGACCCTGTTCGCTTTGTAAAATTTAGCAATGGTATTTCGTCAATAGGAGCATCAAACACAGGGCTCATAGTTGCAACCACTGAGCTGGACAACCCTCAGAATAATTATATGAGTCTTAAACTTACTTACGACCCTGCCACTGATATCTGGGAACTATTCGGCAGGGATGATGGAGGTGCAGCCTTTGCCGACCCTCAGACGGGCACCCTAACAAGCCTGGGAACTGTAGTGGATAATGATTACACTGATGTTGCACTTAATTATATGGGCGCATATTGGCAAGGGGGTACCGCTGGCAATCAAACGGCTTTTTTTGACAATGTTTCCGTTCTTGTTGACCCTCCTTTAGTAGGACCAAACATTGTTGTTGTACCTAATACGCTCTTTGATTTTTACTACATTGAAGGGCATGGGCCCTCTGACGAGCAGCAGTTTACTATTGAAGGCAGTAACCTGAGCGATGACATCAGTATTACAGCACCAGCCAATTATGAAATTTCCGAACAAACCGGCGCCGCTTTTACTGCAACTGACCCTATAATATTGTCAGAAACCGGTGGAACCGTAAACCCAACAACCATTTATGTCCGCCTTAAAGAAGGTTTGGCCGGCGGCATTTACGATAATGAAACCATCACAGCATCATCTGCCGGAGCAACAAACCGCACCATAACATGTAGTGGTGAAGTTTTAACTCCCGTCATAGCAACATTGCCCTACGCAGAAACCTTTGATAGTGACCTGGGCGATTGCTATACTTTTAGCGTATCAGGAAGTCATACAGAATGGGCACACGCATCTTTTGGTGGAAACGGCTTTGCTCAAATAAATGGTCATGGCTCTACTGAACTCGAAGAACACTGGCTTATTTTACCCGGCATTGTTCTAAACAACGATTCTGTCATACTTGAATTCAATACTGCTTACAATTGGGGTACTGAGGATGCCGACAATTATCTAAAACTCTACTACTCAACCGATTATCCGGGTGTCGGTCCTGTAACAGCTTTCACATGGACAGAAATACCTTTCGATAAGCCCACATCCGGCAGTTATACCTGGGCCGGCTCAGGCGAAATAACACTCCCCGACACCAATGCTACTATATGGCTGGGTTTTAAATATCATTTTGATACTGATTTCAGATTATGGCGTATTGATGATGTTAACATCTATGAGATTCTATCCGAACCCGACAATCATGTGACAAACTTTACTGCTGCTACAAACTCGCACAACAGCATAACAGTAAGCTGGGATGACGCTATAGGAACGATTCTTCCAACAGCCTATCTGGTTAAAGCAGCAGAACACCCCGACACGCCTACAGCTCCTGTAGATGGTATCGAAGAGGCTGATTCGACACTTGTTTTAAATATTGCCTTTGGGGTGGAAGAGGCTGTCTTTACAGGCTTAAATCCCGAAACAACCTACAACTTTGCCATATGGCCTTATACAAATAGTGGACTGGCTATTGACTACAAGATTGGAGGTGAACCAACAGCCCAAGCCGAAACTGATGTACTGCCTTATTTCTATATCTACGAAGACATCAGTTCATGGACATCACAAAGCGGTTATGGCAATTATTCTCAGAACATTACTGTTGGCACCGATACAGGGGTTGTTAACTTAACACAGTGTCAGGTAAGCCCGGGAGGCTCTGCTTCAGGTGATGGAACAGTTGGAAATGTCCAAATGAGTGGCACTGATGGAATTATCGAGCTCCCCTCAGTCCCTTCCGTTTCTTTTATAGAATTTACGGCTTCTGCTTTTGGGGCTAACAGATCTGTTGACATCGAAGTGTATGATGGCACAACATGGGTACTCCAGACGACTATCGCAGGTATAGGCACCACAGGTACAACATTTGACCACTATATTAACTTGAATACACCTACACAAATAAGGCTTGCAAATCCTTCGGCTGCCATAAAAATTCATGATATTCGCGTTGCAGCTAATGGCAAGTTTTTCTCCGGAGTCACACATATTACTTCAACAGAAAGCTTCGACAACGTCTTTGTAATGCCTGGTGCGCACCTTGAAATCGAAAGCTCCGGAACCCTAAACGTTAACGGTAACTTTACCATACTCTCGGACGCTAATGGTACAGGCTCTCTTATTGACAATGGCACGTTGAATATTACCGGTGATTTAACAGTTCAAAAGTTCTTACCAAACATCACAACCACAGGCTGGTATTTTGCCGCACCTATTTCAGATGCCGACCATAATTTATTCGATGATGCCGACGGCCTTTACCATTATGGTATTGACACCGATGGCAATGGATTATGGATAGATGTGCAAAATACTGCAGGAACTTTGACCCTTGCTAAAGGCTATGTAACGCGCTTTAATACACTGGGTGCAGACCATACAATTCCCTTTGAAGGCGCACCAAATACAGGAATCATCACTAATAATAACCTGGTAAGAACCACCACCACCCATTCCGGTAATAATTATGGATGGAACCTGGTTGGCAACCCCTACCCCTCTCCTATTGACTGGTTGTCTGCCGGAATAACAAAAACAAACCTCGATGCAGCTGTCTCCTTCAGAAAGGCTGATGGTGGCGTAGAATATTATATTGATGATAATGCCGGTGGTTCCTCTGCCGGTGGGTCCAGATACATACCAGCTATGCAAGCCTTTTGGGTGCAGGTTTCTCTGGGGCAAGATAACGCTGCCATTACTTTCGAAAATCAAGCACGCGTTAATCAGGGCGATAATCATTTGCTTAAAATGAAAAACAATCCTGCACTACATCTTTTTGTAGAACGTAGCGGCCATACAGATGAAAGCATTATACGCTTCCTACCTTCAGCCACCGACCTGTACGATGGCCTCTATGATGCATTTAAGATGTTTTCTTTAAATCAAGAACACCCCCAGCTGTATTCTATCTTATCTAACAATCAGGAACTTGCTATTAACAGCTTGCCACCATTAGTAAGTCAGGTCACAGTTGTTAAGGGCTTTGATACTGAGCACGCCGGGCAACATACGATTAATGTTAGCGGTATAAGTTCATTTGATTCTAGTATTGATATTTACCTCGAAGACCTTTACGACAGCACTGTAGTTGACCTGCGCCAGCATAATTCCTACACATTTAACGCCGACGCCGGAACCACTGCAAACAGATTCCTTGTCCACTTCAACCCTCTAAGCACCCAAAACCACGATATAAATATATTAAACGATATGAGTATTTACGCCTATAAAAATGATATTTATGTAATCAACACAGGCGAAAATGCCCATATGGATGTTTATAACATGATGGGACAAAAGGTTTTCACAATAAAATTACCTGAAAGCAACTTCAACAAAATAAGCACCCCACTTTCTGCCGGTCAATACATCGTGCGTATAACGGAAAATAACGGAACAGCTTCGCAAAGAATTATTATTAACTGATAAAAAATGACAAGTCCATATGCGGGCGCAAAGCGCCCGCATATGGACCTTTAAAAAGACATGGATAATCTGAAAAAAATACAGGAGATTAAAAAACAAACCGTGTGCAAGAAAATTGATGGCGAAATGGTTATCATCCCCCTTGTAAACGATGTTATTGACATGAAAGAAATGTTTACACTCAATGAGGTAGGCACATTTATTTGGGACAATATTGACAATAAAGACAACATAGAGGCTATTGTAGATGAGCTAACAAAACATTTTGATGTGGAAAGACCCGTAGCTCATAAAGACTGTATTGATTTTATGAAAGATGTCACGACTTCTTTTCATTATTTATTAAAAGACTAAGCTACAGCGTTTTACAACATCCTTTTCTCGACCAGGTCTGTGCATAAGCATATAATTGGAGACTAACAGCAAATGATATCAGTCAGTTGGTTTCGGTATCTTCTTGTGTATGCCAATAGAATCCAAAAAAATCTTTTTTAGAACATAAAAAAAACATATTCCCGGTCGGTATTAATTTTGTATTTTTGTAATCACTAATACCATAAGACAAAAATCCATTGAAAAAAGCAGATATCATATTTGGAATACACCCTGTAGTTGAAGCCATAAAAAGTGGCAAACAAGTTGACAAAATACTTATTCGCAAAGACTTACGTAATCAATTGGTAGCTAACCTTATAAAGGAAGCTCATGCACACCACATCCCCCTTCAGTTTGTTCCGGTTGAAAAAATAAACCGTATAACAAAAAAGAACCACCAGGGTGTTTTGTGTTTTATGTCTGCTGTGACCTATCAGGATATAGAACAGGTACTGCCAATGGTTTATGAAAGTGGCGATTTGCCACTCCTGCTTATTTTGGATGGCATTACCGATGTTCGCAATTTTGGAGCCATAGCACGTACTGCTGAATGCGCCGGGGTACATGCGATTATAATACCTGTTAAAAACACAGCACAAATTAATGCGGACGCTGTTAAAACTTCCTCAGGAGCCCTACATACAGTAAATATTTGTCGCAGCACTAATCTTATTAAAACCATTGAAATACTTAAAAAAAACGGACTGCAAATTATAGCATGTACAGAAAAAACAACGGAAACTATCTATAAAACCAATTTAAAATTTCCCACAGCAATTATTCTGGGTAATGAAGAGCGCGGTATAACACCCGATTTAATTGCAAAAGCTGATATTGTAGCAAGCATCCCATTAATGGGTCAATTAAGTTCGCTAAATGCTTCGGTAGCAGCAGGTGTTGCCCTCTTCGAGGCTGTCAGACAAAGAAACTATTGAAAAAACATAAGCTTACCCCAAATGTTTACTTATGAAACTTTTTTCTGAACGGCTTTACATCTTATTATTATTTGTTATTGCTATTCTGAGTTTTTGGCAAGTTGCTTTTTTACAGTATCCCCTGAAATATGACATGATAGATTGTTCTTATCCATGGCGTTTTATAGTGGCAGAGCACTTGCAGCATGGTATGCTCCCCCTATGGAATCCTTATCAGGGGCTGGGGTATCCCCTCTTTGCTGATATTCAAAGTGGGGCCAGCTGGTATTTGCCTGTTTGGGTTATAGGTTATTTTTTTGGATATAATATTTATACGCTCTCAGCAGAGTTTGTATTACATATTTTTGCAGCAGGTCTGGGCATGTTCTTTCTGGGAAAAAGCTTAAGACTATCCTTACACACTTCTTTTCTGATGGGTTGTGCATATATGTTATCAGGATTTTTTACCGCCCATGCGCAACATTTCACACTTATTGCTGGTGCCACTTGGCTCCCTTATATAACAGCTTGGTATATAAACATTTACAAAAATGGCAAACTATCAGATGTTATTCTTTTAGCTTTGTTTATATTTCTGTTTGTTTCAGGCGGTTATCCTACCTACATAATCATCACTTTTTACTTGTTATCAGTCCTTACGATATTAATGATTATAAAACTGATAAAACAAAATCAAATAAAAAGGCTCAAGCATTTCCTGAAAAACAGCCTGCTATTACTGGTCTTTACTATCAGTATTTGTGCTGTGGTTATCGTATCCATTTCAGACATCGCTCAGGAAATCACGCGTACAGCCGGCGTTTCGCTTGATGCCACTATGCTGAACCCCTTTTCACCACAAAGTGCCATTTCATTTTTATTGCCTTATGCCTCCATCAACGATATGGCTTTTTACAATACGGACATGTCTATGTCCAATGCCTATATAGGGATTGTAATTCTCGGGTTTTTTATTTTTGGTTTTTTAATCCGTTTTCGCCGAGAACGCATGCTATTTTTATTATTAGGCATCGTTTTTATGCTGATTGCTATGGGAGATTACTTGCCTCTGCGTCAATTCTTATACGACCACATCCCATTTATGAATATGTTTCGCTTCCCCTCTGTTTTAAGACTTTATACTGTCTTTGGCTTTATCGTTTTTTCTGCTTACGCCATCGAATACTTTTTGCAGCATTACCAAAGCAGCTCCAAAAAGCTGCGTTACATAGCACTTTCCTTTGTAATACTTTTTGTAGCTGTTATTATTTATGCACGTACCACCACTTACCTTGAAATAAGAAATTTTATACAACATGCACCTTTTAATTTTGCTTCAGATACTTATCGCATGCAACACATAGCCTTTCAGTCTTTTATACAGATATGTGTTATGACGGCTCTTTTATTAATTTTATTTTTCGTTAAAAAAAGGACTCATGCTGTTTATGCTGTCAGTGTTCTACTCATTTTCGAGATGCTTTTAGCCGTCCACCTAAATGCACCATATACAGTGTACGAAAAAAAGTTTAAGCAAAAAGATGTGTATGCACACCACAAAGCCGAGTTTGTCAAAGGCTTTGACAGCCCCAAGCTGCAACCAATTAAAGACCATAATGATGCAGCATTTAGCTACGGCCCTTTTTGGCGTAATATGTCAAACTTCCACAAAGTCATCTCCAAAGATGCTTTTACTTCGCTCATCTTAAACAATTACAACGATTTACTTGTCAACTATCCTGACTTACTAAACAAAACCATAAAAAAACCACACTTGTTCTTAACACATCAGGTAGCTCCAATGGGAAGTTATGAAAAGATGTTTTGCAAAAAAGATGCGTTCATTCCTATTGCCGCCTATACCTTACCGGACATAGAAGAAGAAAAAGCAACCGGAGGGCATTTAGAAGTTGTCAGTTTCAAGCCCACCGAAGTTATTGTTAAAACCAATACCAATAGCTTACAAATGCTGGTATTTGTACAGAACTATTACAGGGGCTGGCAGGTTTTTGTGAACAACAAAGAAGTGCCTCTGATAAAAACTAATGTGTCAATGATGGGCACAATGGTGCCTAAAGGTGAAAATTTGGTGGTTTTTTCATTCGAAAAACCATACGTAGTAAAGAGCTTCAAAATATCCTCATTAAGCCTCTTTGTTATCATCATATTTTTACTGTATAAGTTTTTATTCAAAAAAATAAAGAAAACACGATAAATAAATATCTTTGCAATAAGCTACAGACACGATAAACCAGCTAAAGCACTTTATGATATCAAAATAAACCACATATGAATTTCTTAAGAAGAATTTTAAAAGACTGGCTGCTGTATCCTAGAGTACGGCATAAATTCAATCCGGCCATACAAATTGCCCAGCGTCAAATGTACCACTATTACCGCGATTGCGCACATCATAAAACCTTACCTAAACTTTCAGAAACAGGTTTTAAAGTTTTTTCTCAATTTGAAGAAGACGGCTTACTGCTTTTCATTTTCTCAGTCATAGGAATGGATAATAAAAAATTTATTGAGATTGGATCCAACGATGGCGTTAACAGCAACTGCGCCAACCTTTTTTTTAATTTTGATTGGCACGGCTTATTTATCGACTCTGACAAATGGAGCATCAAACGTGGTGAAAAATTTTATAGCAAACATCCTAACCCCTGGCAATACAAGCCAAAATTTGTTAACCAGGCAGTAAGCCCCGAAAATATCAACACCATAATCAAGGAAAATGGTTATGAAGGAACAATTGGTCTTTTATCTATCGACATAGACGGCAACGACTATTGGATATGGGATGCATTAACAGTAGCAGAACCTAAAGTGGTAATAATTGAAACCCATAATGAATTCGGATTGAATGATATCATAGTTCCATACGAGATACAGATTGACAATTCTGAAAAACACCCTGCGTATCATGGAGCATCGCCGGTGGCCATGGTCAATTTAGCCAAAAAGAAAGGCTACCGTCTTGTAGGAGCCAATGAGCTGGGGTTCAATTTTATATTTATTAGAAATGGCATTGGCGATGAGCTCATCCCCGAAGTAAGCGTTGAGTCTGTTCTCAAGCACCCCTCCGTCAAAGAAAGCAGCAAAGTTTTTGATGAAATTAAAAACCTTACATACGTCAAAAGCACATAGCGTTCTGATTTTTTACAACATAAGCTTTTCAGTATATGGGACAAAGAAAAAGCTAAACACATTAGTTTGCTACATGGAGCATAATGCAATTTCAGGCATTTTATCCCCCTTAAGGCAAAGTTATTATATCTTTGCACAACTGTAATCAAAGAAAAATCGCATGGGATTATGTTTGTAATTTTTTCAGGTAAGAAGCGTTTCATTTTCATAAAATGAACGGCTCCAGCTTTGCAGAAATATTTGCAATAATCCAAGCTGTAAGCAAGCATAGTGAAATTGGTAAACATTATTAGCAAATGCTGTAGTAAGAAGATTTTTTGGAACAAACAAATAACAGCCTTATGGCAAAAAAAATAAACACATATATTATCAGGGTAAAAGGGCTTGTGCAGGGCGTTGGGTTTAGACCATTTGTTTACCGTATAGCCACTTTCTTGAAGTTGGAAGGGTCCGTAGAAAACCGTAATGATGGTGTTTTTATAAAGATAAATTCTGATGAAGAGCAACTGTCCGCTTTTATAAAATCTCTTAAAGAGCAAGCCCCTCCCGCTTCTTACATTGAATCTGTAAAATCTGAAATAACAACACTCGAAAGTTTTTCCGGATTTCAAATCATAAAAAGTAAAAATATGTCAGACAGCATTACAGATATCAGCCCCGATATTGCTGTATGTGAAGACTGTCTGTACGATATGAAACATCAGTTTAACCGTATCAATTACCCCTTTATAAACTGTACCAACTGCGGCCCACGCTTTACAATTATCAAAAACTTGCCCTATGACAGAGGTCAAACGACTATGCAGGATTTTACTATGTGCCCCGACTGCCACCAAGAATATACAAACATACATGACCGTCGCTTTCATGCACAACCTATAGCCTGCAATAATTGTGGCCCTATATACAGCTTACATCATAAAAAGGATACTATAACAAACATCGCAAAAATTACAAGTGTTCTGGCACAACTTTTAGATGGGGGTAAGATTGCTGCCGTAAAAGGAATGGGTGGTTTTTTCATGGCTTGCGATGCTCTTAACGAAGAAGCTGTCAAGAAGTTACGCTATAAAAAGAACAGAGAAAGCAAACCTTTTGCTGTTATGTTTAAAAATCTTGAAAGTGTTAAAGATTATGCCTATTTAAATTCACAGGAAATAAAAAGCCTTACATCTTTCCGCAGGCCTATTGTTTTACTGGAAACACGACAATCATTAGCAGCTTCTGTGGCAAAAGGCTTTAATACTTTAGGTGTTATGTTGCCCTATATGCCGGTACACTATCTTTTATTCGAAAAACTGCAAACACCTGTCATTGTACTAACAAGTGGCAACATAACAGACGAGCCAATTGTCACAGACAATAAAACAGCCATAGAAAAACTTGGCAAAATCAGTGACGCTGTGCTAACATACAACAGAGATATTTACAACCGTAATGATGATTCAGTTGTTAGTATAATTAATGGCAAGGAACGTCTTTTTCGCCGTTCCAGAGGTTATGCACCGGCACCCATTATAGTTGACAAAAATGTTGAAGGCATTCTGGCTACCGGAGCTGAGCTAACTAATTCTTTTGCTCTGGGACGCGAAAATAAAGTCTTATTAAGTCAACATATAGGAGACCTCAAAAACTTTGGAACTTATGAGTTTTATACCGAAACACTCAGGCATTACCAACACCTTTTTCGTTTTGTTCCAAAAATAGTTGCCAGTGATAAACATCCCAACTATTTTTCAACGCGCTACGCAGAAGAAACAGGCATCCGGCACCTCAAGATTCAACACCATCATGCACACATTGCTTCATGCATGGCAGAGCACCAGGTGAACGAAAAAGTGATCGGTATTGCTTTGGATGGTACCGGCTATGGCGACGATGGTCATATTTGGGGCAGTGAGTTTATGATTTGTGATTTCTTGAACTATGACCGCATTACACATTTCGAATATATTCCGCTGCCTGGTGGCGACAAAGTCACATACGAGCCATGGCGTACGGCTATCTCTTACCTTTACAAATACTATGGTAAAGACTTTCAGGATTTTGATATGCCTTTTCTTAAAACTTTAAACAGTCAAGAAGTCAACCTGTTGTGTCATGCTATCGATAAAAAAATCAACACCCCCCTCTCATGTGGTGCAGGGCGTCTTTTTGATGCCGTCTCAGCATTGATAAACGTATGCCCCGTTTCAAAATTCCATGCCGAAGCACCTATGCGTCTTGAAGCTATTATTGATAAATCAGTAAAAGATTCTTATCCATTCGGAACCTCAGACCTTATTAATTTTAAAACTCTTTTTGACGCTATCATTCAAGATATATTATCTCATGTTGCACAAAGTACAATGGCTTCAAAATTTCATAACACTATCGTCAGAATTATAATTACCCAAGCAAAAAAAATCAGCAAAATAAGTGGCATTAAAAAAATAGTACTGTCAGGAGGCTCCTTCCAGAACAAATACATCCTTACTGAAACAGAGATAGGTCTTAGGCAGGAAGGTTTTACAGTCTATTCTCATGAAAGAATCCCTACCAACGATGCGGGCATTGCACTTGGCCAGCTTATGATAGCTGCCCATAAAGCTGATTTAATGTAATTTTTTTATTACACACAACCCATTAAAATGAAGTACTTTTTTCTGTAACTATCACACTCGGGATATTCCAGATTGTTCATATTCCAAATCATTATTATTTCATAACTTTGCACACGTATAATTTTTAACAAAAATCACAACTATGTGTTTAGGAATTCCTGCTAAAATAAAGAGCATCAATGGCGACAAAGCATTAGTTTCCGTGGGAGGCACAGAATATGAAGCTTCCATACAGTTGCTTGAAGACGTTGAAATAGGCGACTATGTGCTGCTACACACAGGTTTTGCTCTCGAAAAAATAAGTGAAGCCGAAGCTATGGAAACATTCCGGCTGCTTAAAGAATTGGACGAAATAGAGGATGAGATAGAAAAAGAGGAAAACGAGGAAAAGTAAAATCCATGAAACATATCGACGAGTATCGCGACGCATCTTTGGTAAAAAAAATAGTATCCAAAATAAAATCCGAAATGCGTGATGAGATTTCTTTAATGGAAGTTTGCGGAGGTCATACCTGGGCTATTCAAAAGTTTGGCATTCCTGCAATGCTCCCAAAAAGCATTAAACTTCTATCCGGGCCGGGGTGTCCAGTGTGCGTGACAGGACGTAGGTATATCGACCAAGCCGTGGCTTACAGCAGGCTCCCTAATGTTATTATATGTACTTTTGGCGATTTAATAAGAGTACCCGGATCAACATCATCCCTTAACGCGGAGAAAGCTAAAGGAGCCGACATTCGCATGGTATATTCAATACTGGATGCTATTGAATTAGCACGGCATAATCCTGCAAAGAAAATCATCTTTCTTGGCATTGGCTTCGAAACAACAGTAGCCAGTACAGCAGCAGGTATGTACAACGCTTACAATACAAAACTGGAGAACTTCTTTCTGTTCAGTGCTCATAAAATAATGCCACCTGCTTTAGGTGCACTCATCGACGAAGGTGTGAAAATTGATGGCTACATTGCTCCCGGACATGTAAGTGCTATTACAGGGGCCGGTATTTACGATGAGGTGGTTCGTAAACATAAGGTAGGTTGTGTCATTGCCGGCTTTGAAGCTGTAGATATACTTCAGTCAGTTTATATGCTTGTTAAACAAATTAACAACAAAGATTTTGGAGTAGAAATTCAGTACAGGCGCGTTGTTAAACCTGAAGGCAATACCAAAGCACAAAAAATCATCAATGATGTTTTCACCCTCAGAGACGACTGGTGGCGTGGACTTGGCACACTACCAAAAAGCGGACTCAAATTGAGTAATACGTACAAGCACCTGGATGCTGAAAACCACTTTGATGTTGAGGTAGAAGACACAATAGAAGAGAAAGGCTGTATTTGTGGTGATATCCTCAAAGGGCTTAAAAAACCTGACGATTGTGCCCTCTTTGGTACTGTATGCACCAATGCTAACCCTGTCGGAGCATGTATGGTATCTCATGAAGGCGCTTGTAACGCATATTTAAGATTTAACATATGACAACTGAAAAAATATTATTAGGGCATGGCAGCGGCGGCAAAATGTCCGACGAGCTCATTAAAAACCTTTTCATCAAATATTTCGACAACCCCTTATTAAATCAGCAAACTGACTCGGCACTGATTGAAACCTCACGGGGCTTAATGGCTTTTACTACCGATTCTTATGTGGTTGATCCTGTTATTTTTCCGGGTGGCAACATAGGCAACTTGGCTGTATGTGGTACTGTTAACGACCTTTCGGTAGCCGGAGCAACCCCCGAACACCTTAGCGCCGGCTTTATCATAGAAGAAGGTCTGCCAATCGACATACTCGAAAC
The DNA here is from genome assembly GCA_003565735.1 of Bacteroidales bacterium. Taxonomy (GTDB): domain Bacteria; phylum Bacteroidota; class Bacteroidia; order Bacteroidales; family PXBB01; genus PXBB01. Next base: position 33,340 of record PXBB01000120.1, on the reverse strand, counting down.
TATAGTTAAAAGCATGGCAGAAGAAGCCATGAAAGCCAACGTAAAAATTGTTACCGGCGACACCAAAGTGGTTCAAAAAGGATCTTGTGATAAAATATTCATTAACACAGCCGGCATAGGCACTCTAAAACCTGAGCATAAACCTATAAGTTCGGGTGATGATATCAGACCTGGCGATAAAATAATTATCAACGGCAGTATTGCAGACCATGGTATGGCTGTTATGGCTGCACGAAATTTTGGAAGTTTCAAATCTAATATATCCTCAGACTGTGCCCCTCTTAATAAACTTATCAAATCTGTTCTTGACAGCAACGCTCATGTTAAATTTATGCGCGATGCAACCAGAGGTGGTATAGCTGGCGTTTTTTGCGAAATAGCTAAAAAAAACAATACAGGTCTGGAAGTTGATGAATCACAAATACTGGTCAATGAAAATGTCAGAGGTATGTGCGAACTGCTTGGCTTCGACCCTTTTTATGTAGCTAACGAAGGGAAACTCATTATGGTCGTAGCTCCTGAAGATGCTGATAATGTCATTGATATCATGCGGAAAAATGAATATGGTACACATGCTGCCATCATCGGAGAGATAACTGATAAGCATCCTCATAAAGCTATTCTTAATACTATTGTCGGCGGCAAACGTATTATTGATATGCTTGCAGGGGAACAACTTCCCCGCATTTGTTAAGCTGCATTATTCAGGTTCAGAAAAAATTTTGTTCTTTTTTTCTCAAACATCTGACAAAAAACTTACAACTATTGCTACAGTTCAAAAAAAACATGAAATAAAAAAACAGTAGCAACAATATCTAATTTTGTAATACCTTTGTAGAATCTTATGCATATAGCAGATGGAATTATTGACATACATTTAAGTATAGCAGCAGGTGTGGTATCTGTTAGCCTGGTGTATTTTTCAGGACGTAAACTTCAGGCAGAAGAAATTCCTGTAATGGGCATCACAGGGGCAGCCTTGTTTGTATCGTCGCTATTACATATTCCAATAGCAGGCACGTCCATTCATCCCGGGCTTTTTGGATTGGCAGGTATTATATTAGGATTGCGGGCTTTCCCGGTAATTTTCAGTGTGCTCCTGCTGCAAACATTTATTTTTCAGCATGGCGGTCTTTTCGTACTGGTTATCAATGCTTTAAACATGGGCGCCGGTGCTTTTTTTGCCTGGTTGTTATGGCGTGTAAAGCACATACCGGAAATATTCAGATCGTTTTTAGCCGGCTTTGTGGGTATAATGCTACCTGCCATGCTTATGGCTATTGAATTTCGCCTATCAGGATATGGCATGGGCATTTTTTATATTTTTTCGGTATATATTGTACTGGCTTTATTAGAAGGCGTTCTGGCCGTTTCAATAGTAAAATTTTTTAAAAAAGTAAAATCCGATATTATTAACTAAAAAACAACAACATGAAAAAAAAATTGACCTTAAACATTGTTATCCTCTTTTTTTGTTCAGCAAACTTATGGGCTCACGCACTAAATTTAGATTTTGAAGTAAAACACCCTTTTGTTATTATCGAAGCAGGTTTTTCAAAAAATAATATGGTGGCTAACGCCAATGTAGAGGTATTATCGCCCGAAACTGAAGAGGTTTTTCAAAAAGGGCGCACCGACTCATACGGCCGTTTTATTTTTATGCCTGATATGCACGGTTTATGGAAAGTAAAGGTTGATGATAATATGGGTCACAGGCGCGAAGGGCAACTTGAAATAAGTACTTCTTTCTTTGAAGACAATTATAAAAAAGAGGACTCACATGCCGACGGCTGTGCCGAAGAACCTAAAAAAAAAGAGAAACATCATTGCTCTCATGAACATACGCATGATCATGCCCACTTAAGTTCAGCTGAGATACCCTTGGTGTATAAAATCATTTTTGGCTTAGCTATAATATTTGGGATAACAGGTTTGGCTTTTGGTTTAAAATCGGGAAAAAAATAAAAAATTGAAGCCCTTAGTATCAGACACATCAGTTGGTATAAATTCATTAGTGCATCGGTTAGATGCACGTCTGAAAATAATACTGACGTTCTTATCCATATTTATTATGGTGTCTGAAAAACAAGGAGACGTAAATTCATTTATTTTTTACGGCACGGTCATTCTTAGCATACTATTCATAAGCAAAATTCCTCTGGTTCAATTTTTTAAACGTTTGCTTTTGGTATTGCCTTTTTTACTTGCAGCCGCTCTTTTTTTTCCACTTTCTGTTCTTATAGGTGGCGAAAGTATTTCGGAAATGTCATTGGAACGCAGCCTTTACGTGGCTTTGTCAATTTTTCTAAAAGCGCTGTGTTCTTTTTCTCTGCTGCTTGTTTTAATACTTACCGAAAAGATAAATCATTTAATAGCAGCTCTGCAAAAAATAGGCATGCCACGTTTTATGGGATTTGTTATAGCTATAATGTTCAGATATATTTTTTTGCTGGCCGGCGAAGCTCATAAAATTGAAACAGCTCAAAAGAGCAGAGCTCCAAATATTATGAAAAAGCATCGGCTAAAAGTGTACAGTAGCCAGATGGCTTTGATTTTTTTACGAAGCTGGGAGCGGTCTAAAAAGGTTTATAATGCCATGCTATCCAGAGGTTTCGACGGTTCATTCAAAACAATTAAGCATTTTCGAATTAAGCCCCATGAACTTATTTTTTCATTCATTTTTCTTGCAATTTTTGCACTTATAAGGTTCATGGAACCTGTATTACAGTTATTTAACTAAAATAAATATGTTGTCAACATGCATGCTGATATTAAAATAAAAAACCTGAGTTTCGCTTATGATAAAACTCGGAAAGTTTTGAATAATCTTAACCTGGAAGTAAAAGCCGGTGAAAAAATAGGTATTATTGGCCCTATGGGCGCAGGTAAGTCAACACTTCTGCTGCATTTAAACGGCTTGCTCATGGGTCAAGGAACCATAGAAATAGGAGGCGTAGCAGTGACAAAAAATACACTTTCAGAAATACGCCGCAAAGTAGGTATTGTTTTTCAAAATCCTGACGATCAACTTTTCAGCAGTAGTGTTGAAGAAGACATTGCCTTCGGGCCGCTACATTTTGGATACGATGCCAAAACTATTTCTGAAATGGTAACATTGGCCATAGAAAAGTTAAACCTGAAAGGCTACGAAAAACGTGTGCCGCATCAGCTTTCTTTAGGCGAAAAGAAGCGGGTGGCATTGGCTACAGTACTGGCTACAAAACCTCATATTTTGGCTTTTGACGAACCTTTTGCAAACCTGGACAGCAGCATGGTGAAGCAATTGGTTAACACTTTGAAACAACTCCCTTCAACTGTTGTAGTCGTATCACAGTCGTTATTACCATTAGCCGTTTTTTGCGATAGGATTGCCATTTTAAACCAAGGACATATCACAAATATAGGCACTGCCAAAGACATCCTTTCAGATGATAATTTGCTAAACAAAAATGGTCTCGATTTGAGTTTTTATAAAAAAATATGTCACACTTTATAGCTTGTATTATTCATGCTTTTAATTTTGGTCAGATGTGAGGCGTCGAAAGCTGCCGACATAGTAAACTATTTCAAGGCTTTCGCAACGAAGCAGATGGCCTAAAGTAAAAGCACTTGCTAAAAGTAAACAAAAATAAAGTTTTGAATTGATAATCAATCTTATAAATTATTTTTGTTTACTTTTTGTGAATAATGCAGGATAGGCTTAACATATTTTATGTAGCTTTGCTTAAAAAACGCTTATGCACGAATTATCCATAGTTATGAATATCCTTAACACGGTAGAGGATAACGCCCAAAAACACAAGGCTAAAGAAATTAAAGAAATTGAATTGGAGGTAGGTCTCCTAAGCGGCGTGGAGTTTAGTGCACTTGATTTTGCTTTAAATAACGCACCCAAATCTCACATCTTTCAAAAAACCCAATTCAAAGTGCTTAAAATACAAGCTCTGGCTAAATGTAATGATTGTTTGAACGAATTTGAAACAAGCAATTATGCCACGCCTTGTCCGAGGTGCCAATCAATAAAAACCACACTCATCAAAGGGAACGAATTGCGCATAAAAAGTTTTAGCTTCGATTAAACACGTACAACAGCACAGTACTTCGAAATAAATCTTGAAGCTCTGAATATAGCAAGATTTCCGTCAAGCAAATGCAGTTAACGGCACGGTTTTATAGAGAAAACTCGGAATAGAAGGTGCTTGAAACTGTAATGCATCTTTAGGGTTCAGCAGTTTATCAGTATGAAAATAGTGGGAAAGCGCTCATCAACTCATTAGTTTTCAGGCGCACATCCTGAATGACCTTTTCATCCTCAATGTTGCAAATGACTTTGTCAATCAATTCAACGATTTCGATGATATGATTTTCTTTAAGCCCACGGGTCGTAACAGCAGCAGTTCCAAGTCTAATACCTGAAGTCTGGAATGGAGATCGGCTATCAAAAGGCACCATATTTTTATTGATGGTTATGTCCGCTTTCACTAAGGTATTTTCAACTACTTTACCGGTAATGTCCGGAAAGTTTTTTCTAAGGTCTATCAACAACAAATGGTTGTCGGTGCCACCAGATACCACATGATAGCCTTTATCAACAAAAGCTTTAGCCATTGTCTGTGCGTTTTTCATTACTTGCCGGCAATAATCTTCATAGGAGTCTGATAGGGCTTCGCCAAAAGCTACAGCTTTTGCAGCTATAACATGTTCGAGAGGGCCACCTTGTGTTCCCGGGAAGACTGCTGAATCGAGAATCTGCGACATCATTTTGACTTTTCCTTTGGGCGTTGTAAGGCCCCATGGGTTTTCAAAATCATTGCCTATAAGAATCATACCGCCACGTGGGCCCCTAAGGGTTTTGTGAGTAGTTGTAGTAAGGATATGGCAATGCGGTAAAGGGTTGTTAAGTAAGCCTTTGGCAATAAGACCGGCCGGATGTGCAATATCTGCCATAAGTATAGCCCCCACTTTATCGGCTATAGCTCTCATACGTTCATAATTCCAATCACGGGCATAAGCTGATGCACCGGCAATAATAAGTTTGGGTTGCTCCTGAATAGCAATACGCTCCATAGCGTCATAATCAATAACGCCCGTTTCTTCCTTAACACCATATGAAACAGGTTTATAAAGAATACCGGAAAGATTTACCGGAGCTCCATGTGAAAGATGCCCTCCATGCGCTAAATCAAGACCTAAAAATGTATCACCAGGTTTTAATACAGCTAACATTACGGCGGCATTAGCTTGTGCACCTGAGTGAGACTGTACATTAGCCCACTCTGCACCAAAAAGTTCTTTGGCCCGATCAATGGCTAATTGTTCTGTTTGATCCACTATCTGGCAACCACCATAATACCTCTTTCCCGGATAACCTTCTGCATACTTGTTTGTCATCACGCTACCCATAGCTTTTAAAACTTGTTCACTAACAAAATTCTCTGAAGCTATCAATTCAATACCGTGAAGCTGCCTCTTGTATTCCTGCTCAATAAGATCGAATACTTTTGTATCTTTTTCCATGTTGATATATGTTTTTGATTTGTATTTTCTTAGGGGCTCAAAATTAGAAAATTATTTTCAAAATAGAACTAAAATGCCTAAAAATATTGAAATCCTTTTGCGGGTTTTAGTTTATCCCAAAAATTACAATACTACCTCAATGTTTTGTTTGTGTTATCATTTAATACATCAAACTCAATAAGCCCATCTTTAAGTCTGATAATTCTTTGAGCACACTGGGCTATATCGTCCTCATGGGTCACAATAATAATGGTGTTACCAGCATTATGAATGTCCTGTAGTAAAGACATGATTTCAAGAGATATTTTGGAGTCAAGGTTACCGGTAGGTTCGTCGGCCAGTATCAGCGACGGGTTGTTTACCAAAGCTCTGGCAATAGCTACACGTTGTTTTTGCCCGCCTGAAAGCTCGTTGGGTTTATGGTTTACTCTTTCCTCCAAGCCAACATCTTTGAGCACTTTTAATGCTTTCTCTTCCCTATGCTCTCTGCCAACACCGGCATAAACAAGTGGCAACATCACATTTTCCAAAGTTGTGGCACGTGGTAATAAGTTGAAAGATTGAAAAATAAAACCAATTTCTTTATTTCTAATTTGTGCCAGCTCGTTGTCGGTCATGCTGCTGACAGTTTTTTCATTAAGCATATAAGAGCCCGAGGTCGGGGTGTCTAAGCAGCCAAGGATGTTCATTAGTGTGGATTTTCCCGAACCTGATGCCCCCATAACTGCAACATACTCGTTTTTATTAATTGTTATATCTACACCTCTAAGTGCTTTAACAACCTCTTTGCCTACAACATAATTTTTTTTTAACGCCCCCACTTCAATAAGCCTATGCATATCTTTCATATTTACTCTAACCTGTATTATTCACAAAAGTAAAAAAATGAGTTACTCCATCAGGCAAACAAAGTTACAAAAATTCTGTTACGACATTTTTGAAAGTCCAACAAAAAATGAGCAAAGTAATTATTTACTAAGCGGCCAATGTAACCCTACACAAAAAAATAGTGCATTTTTTATTGACCCCTCATTAATTATTTGTAATTTTATGGCACAAATTAATTTGCTGCTTGAAAATTTCTCACAAGATATAAGAGAATAAAACATATTAATATTAAAGGATAAGGCAGCACATAGTCATAGAAGAAAAGCGTATTTATGGAAAAAATTGAATTAAGAATTTTAGGGATTTCTTCAACGCACTCACAAACCTTTGCTTATGCTTTAGTTTTGGCAGAAAAAGGTGGCCCTCGGCGATTGCCAATTGTTATTGGTAATTTTGAGGCCCAATCTATTGCTATTGAGCTGGAAAAGATGAAGCCAAGCCGTCCTTTAACACATGACCTGTTCAAAAGCTTATCGGAAGTTTTTAATATAAAAGTAAAAGAGGTTATTATTCACAAGTTTGAAGAAGGCGTCTTTCACGCCTCTGTTATATGCTTTGATGGCGTTAAAGAAGAAGCCATTGATTCGCGCACTTCTGATGCCGTTGCGCTAGCTATCAGGTTTGATGCACCCATATACACATACGAAAGCATATTAAACGAAGCCGGCATTACTATTGAGCAAGAAAAAAGTAAATCCAAAGTCACAAAGCCAACTGACACAAAAAAAACAGGCACTCAGGATAAAGATGTACAAGAACAATCGTTAAAGGATTTGTCACTCAAAGAACTTCAAAAATTGCTTAAAAAAGCAGTAGAAGAAGAGGCTTACGAAAGGGCATCACTCATTAGAGATGAAATACAATACAGAAAAGACAAGAAAAAAAAATAAGATCATCATTACTTTAATAGAGCATTTATGATTTTTAATAGAAGCATGATTTGGAGCACACTTTTTATAAGTGTGTTTTTTTTATGTTCTTGTGGAAAACAAGAACATAAAACCATACAAGAGAAAATTGCTAAAAATTGGCAACTTAGCAAAATCACGGAAAACAACATTGACTCAAGAATTCCTATTGACAGCCTTGATGTACTAAACATAATATATGGGGAGGAGCAACGCTTTGAGTTCATCTTAAAAGATAAAAACATTAGCAGGCAAGGATATTGGCAAGTAGCGCACGACTCCCTGCTGTATTTAACCTACGACCTGACTGACACTATAGTATCCATAGATTCAATAACATATAGAACAGTAAAAGGTGAAACAGGGCTTGATATATTCAGCAAGGGCACTAAGCTTGCCCACTTCAACAACAAACTATCCGGCATACCTGAGGTGGGAATTTTGGAAATAGTTGACTTATCTGATAACACATTAACAATAGGTTATAAAAACAAAGAGTATCACTATGAATATGAAGAACTGGCGCCGGTTTTAAGCTTTAATCTGCGTTCGTTTATCAGAGGCGCCATTGGCATGCTTATAGTAATCTTTATAGCCTATCTTTTTAGCAGCAACCGAAAGGCTATTTCCTGGCGTATTGTTGCCATAGGGCTTTCAGCACAAATTATACTGGCTATAGGTGTTTTAAAAGTACCGTTTGTGCAAAAAATATTTGAATCCATCAGCAGCTTCTTTATTGTTATATTGGATTTTACACGTGAAGGCAGCATTTTTTTATTAGGTGATTTAATGAATGTCAATACCTACGGTTTCATTTTTGCCTTTCAGGTTTTGCCAACTATCATATTTTTCTCAGCACTGACCAGTGTCTTGTTTTATTTAGGCGTGATACAAAAAATTGTTTATGCTCTGGCCTGGTTAATGACAAAGCTAATGCGACTTTCTGGTGCTGAGAGCTTATCTGTTGCCGGCAATATTTTCTTAGGACAAACCGAATCTCCTCTGATGATAAAAGCTTATTTACCTAAAATGAATAAGTCAGAAATCCTATTGGTTATGATAGGTGGTATGGCCACTATTGCGGGAGGTGTTCTGGCTGCGTATATCAGCTTTTTAGGAGGCGACGACCCCGTAATGCGCCTTTATTTTGCCAAACATTTGCTCACAGCTTCCGTTATGGCAGCACCAGGTGCTGTTGTTGCTTCTAAAATACTGATGCCACAAACAGAAGAAATCAATAAAAAAGTAGAAATAACTCAAGATAAAATTGGCTCAAACTTCTTGGAAGCTATTGCTAATGGTACAGCTGAGGGATTAAAACTGGCTGTTAATGTAGCCGCCATGTTGCTGGTTTTCATCGCTTTTATTGCTATGGCCAATTATATTCTTAGCGATTTTATTGGTTCTAATACCGGTTTGAACAACGTTATTTCAGAAATGACAAACGGCCAATATAAAGCTTTAAACTTACAGTTTGTTCTTGGTTATATTTTTGCCCCTCTGATGTGGGCAATTGGCGTACCTATAGAAGACATGACGCTGGCTGGAAGACTATTGGGTGAAAAAATAATTATGAGTGAATTTATCGCTTATATCAGCTTAGCAGAGCTTAAAGATACCTTCCAGTTTACCCATGAAAAATCCATTATAATGGCTACTTATATGCTTTGTGGCTTTGCTAATTTTGCCTCTATTGGTATCCAGATAGGAGGCATAGGCTCTTTAGCACCCAATCAACGCAAAAGGCTCTCTGAATTTGGCATTAAAGCTCTTATTGGTGGCACCATAGCCTCTTTGTTCTCTGCTACTGTTGTTGGCATGTTAATGTAAATAAAATATGAATACTATGAAGAAATCAAAAGTTCTCGTTTTAGGTGCCGGTATGGTAGGCAAGGTGATGGCTATAGACCTCAGCAAAAGTTTTAAGGTGACTTCTGCTGATATTTCAGAAACTGCTTTGCAGTATTTGCAAAAGCACTCCAGTATTGACACTATACTGCTTGATGTCTCAGACAAAGACAAGCTCATAAAAATTATTGAACCTTTTGATTTTGTGGTGTCTGCGGTTCCCGGTTTTTTAGGGTTTTCCACTTTGGAAACACTTATAGAAAACGGGAAAGATGTCGTTGATATAAGTTTTATGCCGGAGGATATGTTGCAGCTTCACGAAAAGGCTGCTGCACATAATGTGACAGCCATAGTAGATTGCGGTGTTGCCCCGGGCATCCCTAACCTTATAGCCGGCTACTATTACAAAAAAATGACTATGGATGATTTTAGTTATATGGTGGGTGGCTTACCAAAGGTCCGCACATTCCCTTTTGAATACAAGGCGCCCTTTTCCCCAATAGATGTTATTGAAGAATATACCCGCCCGGCCCGTTTTTTGCAAAACGGCAAACATATTGTTAAGCCCCCTTTGAGCGATACAGAGCTTGTAAACTTTGACAAAGTGGGCACTCTGGAGGCTTTCAATTCTGATGGCTTACGTTCACTTATCACCACTTTACCTGACATTCCGAATATGAGTGAAAAAACACTGCGCTATCCCGGTCATGTAATGCTAATTCAAGCTTTGAAAAGTGCCGGATTCTTTGCTGAGGAAAAAATACTTGTAAATGGCCAGTGGATACGCCCGCTTGATGTGACCAATACGGTGCTTTTCGATAAATGGAAATTTGAGGAAAATGAAGAAGATTTTACCGTTATGAAAATCATTATCAAAGGGAATATGGCAGGCCGTCAAACGCATATTGAGTACGAACTGTTTGATGTTTATGATGCTCTTACAGGCTTCTCTTCTATGGCACGCACAACAGGCTTTGCGGGAACGGCTGCTTTGAATATGATTAATGACGGCGTTTTCAACGAAAAGGGCGTCTTCCCGCCCGAACTACTTGGGCAATCCGACGATTGCTTTAATTACATAATGGCTTACATGGAGGCCAGAAATGTTATATACACAAAGAAAAAAAATCAACAATAAAACGGTGCTTTAAAGACAAAAACTATAAAGTGTAAACCAAAATGTGGTCATTTATTTTTTCTTTTTTCAAACGAAATACTGTTGTTTTTCCCTGATTAAGGAAAACATTGAAAAAGCCTTCTTCTGTTAAACTGTTGATATCCACAAAAATCTGTTCTGAAAAATTGAGCATCTGTGTCTCGCAAAGCTTGAAGATGGTTTCTTTGGCACACCATATCATTGTAAGATGCTCAAGTTCTTTGTCTTTATCTGAAGCGGCCATAAGACGTTCTTTCCCGGATGCCATCTTAGGGCTGATTCTTTTTAAACGATCGGCAATTCTTTCTATGTCAACACCTACCGCTTGACCTTTGGCCAAAATAACTGCTGAATAGTATGCCGTATGAGAAATAGAGATATGGTAAGAAGACATATTTGTCAAAGGCTTGCCACTTGGCGTATAAGTAATTTCAATAGGTTTAGGATAGATTTTTTTCAACAGCACCCTGCACGAAAGCCATTGCCTTTGTCGGGAAATGTTCTTTATTTGAGAAAAATAAAGCCTCTCCTTTTCCGAAAGTTCTGTCAGTGCTAATAAACTTTCAACACTTTCTTCCAACTTCCATACTCCTACATGCAACTGACTTTTAATACTTTTAAGGCTCAGCAAGGGCATAATAAAAATTTGTTTTTATTAAAAACATAAATATCTTTGTCGCTACAAAATTATAATTTTAACATCATTGTCCTAACCTGTATTATTCACAAAAAGTAAACAAAAAATGTATAAGACTAATTATCAATGCAAAACATTAAAATTCTTAAAAACATTATTTTGTTTACTTTTAGCAAGTGCTTTTACTTTAGGCCATCTGCTGCGTTGCGAAAACCTTGAAATAGTTTACTATGTCGGCGGCTTTCGACGCCTTGCATCTGACCTAAATTAAAAAGCATGAATAATACAGGCTCATATAAATCTCTCTGTTATTAAAAAAATTACGCTTATGAAATCTATCCTTTTTAGTTGGCTATTATTTAGTTTTACAGCTTTATTGGCACAGTCTGAATGTCGCATTTATAAACATTACGGTGACTTTTTAAAAGCTGAAAAAATCACTCATGGCGATCAGGAGTTTGTGCACAAATCAGTTGTAAAAGTTAAAACTGAATCCTGTGTCGAAAAATTGGCAAACAACAACATGCCACATATTAGTTATCTGCTAACCCATTTCATTAATCATGAAAAATACGCTGATCTTGTATCCATTGAAGACTCAGTTGAACTACAGGCACAATTTATACAGATTTTGAGAAATGATAGTTTCTTCAATGATTTGATGTCAGATTTTGCAGATAAAACTATTAACAAAAAAGCAAATAAAGACTCCGTTAGCATTGATTTTCTGATAAATATTGCTGTAAAATATTTTGCTATTCTTAGCATTAATGATGAGGGGAACTTTTTAACCAGAATTTGCACAGGATTTAATCTTATTGATGAAACTGAACCTGAAAGAAATCCTCATATTGAAGAATTTGCTTTTTCATCAATTATGAAAAACCTTACTAATGAGGACTATAATTTATACGGTGACTTTGTTAGTTTTGTGAAAAATATTTACACATTAAATCTGGGTACCGAAAAAAACGAAAAACTACTACGTGCGCAAGGAGCCATTTTTATGACCATGCGTGAAAATTCGAAATTAAAAGATATGTTAATCAATGAGTATGAGAAGAAGCAAGCATACTTACCCTTTAAACTACACTATTAATAGTAGCGGTTAGCTTAAATTATTTTTCAGACGTCTTTTTATCAGGTTTAACAGGATGCTTTATGCGTTCAATAATTTTCTGAATTACCGACAGCATCAAGCTACTATCCTTGTCGTTCATGCTGTGAACTCTTTCAAAAATCCTTCCTGAAAGGTTTTTATTTTCTGAAATATCCGTAAGACTAAGCAGCTGCTCCATTTTCTTAAGTAAGACGAGCTTTTTTGGAAAAACAGGCTTTTCACATGATTTTGTTGATTGCCTTTGAATTTGAGCCATTTCGTAAGCATATATCATCACTGCTTGGGCTAAATTCAGCGATGGGTATGTGTTTTTCATAGGTATTGTACTTACCAAATGGCATTGGCTAAGTTCAGCATTGGTCAGGCCACTTTCTTCTCTGCCAAAAACAACAGCCAGTTTTCTCATGTTCATATTGCTCACAATAGGCTTTATTTCAGCAATATTGTAATAATCATTTTTCACAATACGTTTCTTGGCCGTTGTACCAATTACAAAATCAATATCATACAAAGCTTCTTTAAGTGAAGAAAAGAGCTTTGCTTTTTCCAAAATATGTTGCGACGCATGAGCCAGCCACATTGCTTTTTCGTCAAGATGGTTACAAGGATTTACCAGTCTTAATTGATTAAACCCCATAGTGTTAATGGCTCTGGCTATAGCGCCCACATTTTCCGGAATTGATGGTTTTACGACAATGAATATTATTTCCATACCGGTTTTAGTCGGTTATTTCTCGTAGAGGTGTTTTTCCAGCTTTTTCTTGAGCTGCGCGGTTGTTTGTTTTGCATAAAGTTTGCCATTTACTGCCAGAGCCACGTGTCCGGTTTGTTCTGATACAACAATAGCTATAGCGTCAGCATATTTTGTCACACCGGCAGCAGCCCTGTGCCTCAAACCGTAACTCTTGGGAAAATCCTCACTATCTATTAATGGCAGCACACACTTGGCCGATCTGATTCTGTTTTGAGAAATTACCAAAGCCCCATCGTGCAGGGGGTTGTTTTTATAAAAAATGCTTTCTATCAATGGCGCAGAAATGTCAGCATTAACGACTTCTCCTGATCTGACATATGTATTCAACTCGTTTTTGCGGGTTATAACAATAAGAGCACCGGTAAACGACTGGCTCATATTTTCTAAGGCCTTTATGATGGGGGCGGTGTTTAAAAATATATCCTGAGACAAATGCCATTTGCCAAGTAAAATATTTTTCAACTTAAAGCCTTTATCAAAAACACGCGCCTTGCCTAACATAAATAAAAATTGCCTTATCTCCTGCTGAAAAACTATTATTAAAGCAATAACACCTACACTGAAAAACTGCCCCAAAATTTCACCCAGCATTTCCATTTTTAAAATGCTTACCATACGCCAAATAAAGTACACAGCAATAACACCAACAAATATGTTTATGGCAACAGAGCCTTTTATTAAATTATACACAAAATATATCAGGTAAGCCACCAGTAATATATCAAGCACATCCAGAAATCGTATGTTAATAAAAAACAAAACCATTTTTCATGAAAAGTTTTATCATCTGAATGCCAAAATTAAAAAACTTTATGATTCAAGATCAAATAATAATGCTGTTTTTTAAACTATTTTAAGGCTCTTCGCAACCAAGCAGGTGAAGTACCGTAAAAAACCCTTCTATAAAAAAAACAAGAAACTTAAGGCCGACACTTTTATAATCACGCCTGCGTATTGTTATGTCTTTTTTTTTTTGAATGACACCGAACAAAAGTTAATAAATATAACGCGCTACAAAAACAATACGAACCATTTACCAGTTATTTATATTAAGTTTAATCAATCCTTAGAGTATCGAAATACGCATTTTTTAAGTCGCTAAACAGTTAATATTAGAACATTTATAATAAAGGAGAGCAAGCATTTCTTAATTTTTTTTTTAATATTTTATATACATTATTAATAAAAATTATAGTTTTGTGCAAAGCATAACAAAAAAAAAGGAGATAAAAACATGGCCAAAAAAGGAGACATAATTATCGACATTGAAAAATGTAAGGGCTGTGAGGTATGTGTAGTAGCATGCCCAAAGCAAGTATTGGCAGCGGCAAATGAGGTCAATGCCAAAGGTTATCACTATGCCATAAAAGTTAACGCCGAATGCATCGGATGTGCCAACTGTGCAGTAGTATGCCCCGACGCTGTAATAACTGTTTACAGAGAAAAGAAGTAGTTTTATTAACCAAAGAATTAAAAGTTTAAAATATGAAAGAGTTAAGATTAATGAAAGGCAACGAGGCCCTTGCTGAAGCATCTATAAGAGCAGGAGCTGACGCCTACTTCGGTTATCCGATAACACCACAGTCGGAGGTGATAGAATATCTGATGCATGTACAGCCGGAGAAAACGACCGGTATGGTAGTATTACAAGCCGAAAGCGAGATAGGGGCTATCAATATGATATATGGTGCTGCCGGCTGTGGTAAGAAAGTTCTGACCACCTCGTCGGGTCCCGGTATCAGTCTTATGCAAGAGGCATTGTCTTATATTGCAGGCGCCGAACTCCCTTGTGTTGTTGCAAATATCCAAAGAGGTGGCCCGGGTTTAGGTACTATCCAACCCTCTCAAGGCGATTACTTCCAGTCTGTAAAAGGTGGCGGTCATGGCGACTATAAACTTATCACATTAGCACCAGCAAGTGTTCAAGAAACGGTTGACTATGTAAAGCTTGGTTTTGAATTGGCTTTTCAATACCGCAACCCTGTTATGATACTTACAGACGGTATTATTGGGCAGATGATGGAGAAAGTTGAACTCTTCGAGCAACAGCCACGCATAACAGAACAGTTTGACTGGGCTACCAAAGGTAAAGTGCCCGGCAAAGATCACGTTATAGTGACATCACTGATGCTTCAGTCTGAAGAGCAAGAAAAAATCAATTTACGTCTTCAGGCAAAGTACAGAGAAGTAGAGAATAATGAAGTGCGCTACCAAGAACATTATTGCGATGAAGATATCGATTATTTACTTGTGGCATTTGGCTCGTGTGCCAGAATAACTCAAAAATCAATGGAGATGGCCAGAGAAAAAGGTATTAAAATAGGCCTTATCCGTCCGCAAACACTATACCCATTTCCTGTCGCTATTATTGAAAAATTAGCAGCAAAAGTCAAAGGTATATTAACCGTTGAAATGAATACCGGTCAGATGATTGAAGATGTTAAACTTGCTGCTAACGGGCAAACAAAAGTAGAGTTTTACGGACGATGCGGGGGCATGATACCTTCTCCCGATGAAATTCTTAATGCAATAGAAACCAAATTAATAGGAGGATAATATTATGTCAGAAATAATTAAACCCGAAAATATTGTTTACGAAAAAACCAAAGTGATGACCGATAAGGTTATGCACTACTGTCCGGGATGTGGTCATGGCACAGCGCACAAAATGGTCGCAGAAGCTATTGAAGACCTGGGCATACAGAACGAAACTATTGGAGTAACACCTGTAGGATGTTCAGTATTAGCATACTACTACTTCGCTGTTGATATGCAGGAGGCCGCTCATGGTAGAGCTACTGCCGTTGCAACAGGAATAAAAAGAGTAATGCCTGAGAAGTATGTTTTTACCTACCAAGGCGATGGCGATTTGGCAGCTATAGGAACAGCCGAAACAATTCATGCCTGCAACAGAGGCGAAAATATACTTATTGTCTTTATCAATAATGGTATATATGGTATGACAGGCGGCCAGATGGCTCCAACAACCCTTGAAGGTATGAAGAGTTCTACATCTCCTTATGGAAGAGACTTGAAAACAATGGGTAATCCCTTAAAGATTTCAGAGCTTGTAGCCCAGTTAGAGGGTACCTATTATGTTACAAGACACTCGGTTCATACGCCTGCTAATGCAAGAAAAGCAAAGAGAGCTCTGAAAAAAGCATTAGAGTATCAGAAATTAAATAAAGGTACGTGCCTGGTAGAGATTGTCTCTAATTGCCCTTCAAACTGGAAGATGACTCCTGTAGAATCAAATAAATGGATGGAAGAACACATGTTCCCTTTCTATCCCCTTGGTGATATTAAAGTTCCTCAACAATAAAAATATTATAGCTATGACAGAAGAAATTATTATTGCAGGATTTGGCGGACAGGGTGTTTTGTCTATGGGCCAAATACTTTGCTATTCCGGTGTTATGCAGGAAAAAGAAGTCACATGGTTCCCTTCGTATGGACCTGAAATGAGAGGTGGTACAGCTAACTGTACAGCCATCATTAGTGACGAAAAGATAAGCTCCCCGATTGTAAACGTTTATGATACTGCTATTGTTCTCAACCAGCCCTCAATGGACAAGTTTGAACCCACCGTTAAGCCCGGTGGCTTAATCATATACGATAGCAACGGTATTATAAGACATCCCGAAAGAAAAGATATTACCGTTTGTATTATGGATGCTTCTGAGGAAGCCGTCAAAATGAACAATACAAAAATTATGAACATGATTGTTTTGGGCGGATTCCTTAAAATTAAACCCATAATCGAACTTGACAATGTTATTAAAGGGCTATCCAACGTTTTACCCGAAAGATACCATAAGCTTATCCCTCTTAACGAGCAAGCCATTAAGAGAGGGATGGAAATAGTCAAAATAGTTCACAAAGCTTAATAAAAAAACACCTTTTTTGACCAACAAAAGTTGTTAATAAAAATTAATAACTTTTGTTGGTCATTTTTTTTACATATCATAACTTTGCTGCAACTTAGCATATAAACTAACTAAGCCAAGAATATGTTTCAATTCATATATTGCCTTTTGATGATTGGTTTCTTTCAGCAACCATTTAACCCGGAAGACCTCTTTAATGAAGCACGTCAGCATGACATAGATGCCCGGGATGCACTGAAAAATGTGTATGAGTATCAAAGCAAAGCTTCATCAATAATTGATAGTGCTTTGGGTATTCATACTCAAGTACATGAAGACATGAGCAAAATGGAAATCAGGGCACATCTAAATCAAATTGAGAAATTATATACTGAAGCCTACAAGTATATTTCTAAAGCTGATTCTGCAACTAATTTAGCTGACAGCCTCAAAAAACTATCAGAAACAAAAACCATAGAAGCCTTTAGAATTATTGGTCAAGAGGTAGAGATTATCTCAAAATCCGCCTTGAATGACACTTTAGCTACAGACAAGATTGAAAGTGACACCCCTGTTGCAACTAAAGCTGAGGATCAATCTAAAAAAAACAAAGACATTGAAACGGACAAAACTCCATCAAAGAAAGACTTAACACCTGAAATTACACCGGCCATGTTGTGTAAGGCTATTGAAAGTTTAATGGAGGGAAGTAAGGAGTATTCTAAAGAAGACATCTATCAAATGATTGACTCCCTTATCGAAAATGCACCTCATATCGAAAAGACCCAATGAGGAACAATAAAGATTTTTTTACGGCTAAAAACCACACTCATATTAGTCGGGTGTAATTTCGCAATGCTTTATTATAACTTTAACATTAGGAAATTTTTCGGCAATAGCCTTTTTAGTTCTTTCTGCACAATACACTGAACGGTGCTGCCCACCGGTACATCCAAAGTTTATTGCCAAATTTTCAAAACCACGATTTGTATAATTTTCAATATTTACTGAAATGGCTTTTTCTATAGCCTCTAAAAATTCATGTGTTTCAGGCTGTTCTTCGAGATATTCAGCAACTTCACCGTGCAAGCCGGTCAACAATTTATATCTATCCTGTCTCCCAGGGTTAGGCAACCCCCTGCAGTCGAATACAAAACCACCACCATGACCGCTTTCGTCATAGGGAATTCCCCTTTTAAAAGAAAAACTTTTGATCTGAATAATCAAATCTTTTTTATCGAGCGTTTCAAATTTATTGTTCATTGTATTGAGTGTTGTTAATAATTCCGGTGTTTTTTTCAACAGATCGACTTTTGGTAGCAAATAGCGCACATTAAACAATGCCAGCGGAATACTTTCAGAAAAATACTTCTTGCCTTGTACGATACCTCTGTAACCATAAGCCCCTAATGTTTGCAAAACTCTTATAAGTGCAAATAAATAATACGCGCCCTTGAATTCTTTCTGGTTGCTAACAACAGATGTTTGTTGAGCTAAGTCCATATAATAATCCAGAAGAGACTCCCTGAGAGGGATACTCAGGTTTGTTTTAGCGCTAAAAAGCAAAGAAGCCACATCATAGGATAAATGACCTTTTCGACCACCCTGAAAATCAATAAAGTAAAAGATAGAATCTTTCATCATGATATTGCGGGTTTGAAAATCACGATACATAAAAAAATCATTATCATAAATACCCGCAACTTCCGCAATATAATTAAAATCCTTTTCAAGACGGCTTTCGTTAAAAGGAATTTCAAATACTTTAAGAAAGAAATATTTAAAATAATTTAAGTCAAACATGACAGATTGCTTATCAAAAGCACTCACCGGATAAGCTTTGGAAAAATCAATACGCGCCCCTCCTATTGTTTGAAACTGCAAAAGCTGTCTTAGTATAGGCTTATAGCATGACATTATGCGTTTTTCTTTTTCACTTAGCGAGCCGGCATTCTGTACATAATCATAAACATTAGCACTACCCAAATCCTCTTGAAGGTAAATATTATTTTCAACATCCGATGCATATACCTGAGGCACATTCAAGCCTGCATTTTTAAAAACCTGACCGAAATGTAAAAAAGCTTCATTCTCCTCCCGAATTGGGTTGTAAGTCCCTATAACCGTACGAGAACTGCTATTTAACCTGTAATAAATCCTGTCAGAACCAGACAAGGGCAGGGCTGACAAAGACAGGCACGGCTCACCAAAATAAGATTCAAAAAGTTCAACTAAACACCGGGTATGTTTCATAATATACGTTTACGACACGATATTCTAAAGCTTTTTATAACCGTAAAGATATATAAAAACAATATTTAGTGGACATCTTTTTATCTTCTTTTAAATTGTTTTTTTAAGTTTAAACCAAAAAGTGGCTTTCAAAACAAAAGCTTGCCATATGTGTCATTTCAACAGTGCCAACAAGAAAAGCAAAAACAAAAATCTTAGTTTCCATCCCTAACAGACTGCGATTCTGAAAAATAGAGGCAAGTTGCTTGTAAATTTGAGCTTATAATAAAAAAATAACCTAAGCGTTTTTTTTGTAATTTAGCAAATAAAAAAACAGGTGTTAAAGCATTCAAAAGTTTGGCTTTTTGTTTTTGTATTAAGCTTTGTTTATGTCTTTCAGGCCAAGTCACAATTTTATAGTGGCTCCCAGCTGACATTTGGCAAAAACAGAGTTCAATATATTGACCGGTTTTGGTCGTTTTTGAGGTTTGATGATTTTGAAACTTATTTTTACCAGCAGGGCAAACCCCTGGCTATATATACCGCCAAGTACTTTCATGAAATACGTCCGGAACTTGAAGGCCAATTGCAAACACGAATGCGTGAGAAAGTTCAATTTGTCATATTTAACAAGCTTTCAGACCTTAAACAAAGTAATGTGGGCTTCATTAGTGATGAACAATACAATATTGGCGGCAGAACACATATTGTAGGGTCAAAAATATTCTTGTATTTTGATGGCTGTTATTATAATCTTCAAAAACAAATCCGCGCCGGCTACGCACATATTTTGATAAACAACCTGCTCTACGGGGAATATTTTGTTTCTATGATTAAAAATTCAACGCTTTTATCTCTTCCTGATTGGTATGTGCAAGGTCTGATATCATACTTCTCTGAAGACTGGAATACCACCATTGATGATTATATACGCGATGGTATCATGTCGGGGCGTTTTGACAATTTTTACCGCTTGTCTCCTGATGAGGCTTCTTATGCAGGCCATTCGTTCTGGCATTTTATTGAGCAAAAATATGGGTCCGGTGTCATCCCAAATCTTTTACACATGACCCGAATAAGCAGAAGTGTCGAAAATGCCTTTTTGTATGTCCTGGGCATAAATCACAACAGGCTTATGGAAGAATGGCTGGAATATTTTATGAGAGTGTATCAATCAGAAGATAAACTGGCATCAATTCCTGAGGATAATAAGCTTGATAAAAAATACAGGCGTAATGCAGCGTACACCTCTGTAAAGACATCCCCTGGAGGAAGATACACAGCTTATGCCACAAATCATATGGGCAGATCTGTGGTTTGGTTATATGATGAAAAAAACCAACGCAGTAGGCGGCTGCTTCGTCAAGGACACCACCTCGACGAAAAAGTGGACCTTTCGCACCCCCTCATGGATTGGCACCCTTCCGGCGAAATCTTAACTATTATGCGTGAAGAAAAAGGGCTTACGGCCTTATACTTCTACACACCGGAGGACAGGAATATGGAACACAGATACCTTTATCATTTCGACAAGGTTTTAGATTTTTCTTATGCTCCAAATGGGCGCATGCTTGCTGTTTCCGGTGTTATTAATGGCAAGACTAATATCTATGTGTACAATATTGCAGCCAACACATTTGAAGTTATTACTAACGACTCATACAACGACTTTAACCCGGTTTTCTCTGCTGATGGCAACACCATATATTTTAGTTCCAACAGGGATAGCGATACCTTATTCACAGAACGACCTGACGAAATACACACCAACCAAAACCCTACGCGCAACTTATTTGCGTATGACTATGCTTCTCGCAGCAACATCCTTCATCAAATTACCAATTCTAAAAAAAATAACTATGTCAAGCCACAAGTTGTTGACAATAGGCGTATCAGTTTACTTTCTGATGAAAGTGGCATCTACAATCGTTTTATAGCAACATTCGACAGCGCAATAAGCCATATCGATACGATCATACACTATCGCTATTTTGCAGATTTAGAACCTGTTACACATTACAAAAGAAACATTAGCGAACACTATATCACACACGACAGATTGTTAACAACAGATTTGATTCATAAGAACGGGGCCTACAAAATATACAGAAAGCAGCTTGACGCTTCTTTTTTTGAGCCGGCATTTCCGGAACAAACCCATTTTATGAAAATGGTCAATGCTTTAGAGCAGAAAAAAAGAGAAGAAGAGAAATCAGCTCTCGAAGATACTGTAGAACTTGATAAAAGTCAGCCAAGCCCCAGAAGACAGCTTATAATAGTAGCTCCGGAAGAAATAAATCAAAGCCAGGGGGTTCGTGTTGATACCGACAATTATGTTTTTTCTTCCGAGGCCCAGCGCCAGCAACCGGATACTACAGCTACTGACGCCCCCCCCCCTCTTGACAGCATCCCCGAGGCATTTATACTGCCCAGACAACGCAACTACAATGTAGAATACACCATTGACCAAATGGTAAATCAGTTAGACTTTAGCTATCTTAACAACTCCTATCAGAGGTTTACAGGGGGAAATCAACCCATATACATTAACCCTGGCTTTAACGCATTATTTAAAATTGGCTTAACTGATTTGCTTGAAGACAACAGAATTGTTGGTGGTTTTCGATTTTCTTTAAATTTTAATCAAACAGAATATTTGCTCAGCTATGAAATGTTGGCCAACCGCTTAAACCGTCAAATCACTTTCTACCGTCAAAAAATTGATGAAATGACAGGCTTCAATACCATGACCAGAAACACTTCTCACCTCCTGCATTATGGGTTGAGCTGGCCTTTTAATAATGTTTTTAGCTTTAGAGCAACAACTTCATACCGTTTCGATAAAAATGTTTTTTTAGCTACTGATGCTGAAAATCTTCAACGCACCGACATAAATGAACACTGGGGCGGATTAAAAGCTGAAATCGTTTTTGACAATACCAGAAATCAAGGCTATAGCATACTTTTTGGAAGTCGTTACAAAGTTTTTGGTGAATACTACAGAAATATTTTTGATGGAGAAAGCGACCTATTTGTGGTTGGTGCCGACTTCAGACACTATCAAAAAATTTACAGGAATCTTGTGTGGGCAAATCGTTTTGCAGGCAGCTCTTCTTTTGGAAGTTCCAGACTTATTTATTATATGGGAGGTGTCGATACATGGCTGTTTCCCCGTTTTAACGACTCCATTGCCGTTGACCAAAGCCAAAATTACGTTTATCAAACGCTTGCTACCAATATGAGAGGATTTACCCAAAATATCAGAAACGGGTCTAATTTTGCTTTAATTAATAGTGAGTTGCGTTTGCCTGTGGTGCGTTTTTTCTCAAGTAAACCATTAAAATCTGAGTTTTTAAACAGTTTGCAAATTGTAGGGTTCTTTGATGTAGGGACAGCATGGAGCGGGCTAAGTCCTTACGATAAGGAAAACCCGTTCTATACGGAAGTTTATGAAAATTATCCGATAAACGTAACCGTTTTTACACAAAAAGAGCCTATAGTAGCAGGTTATGGCGCAGGCATTCGGGCCCGTGTATTTGGCTACTTTCTAAGAGCTGACCTTGCATGGGGTATAGATGATGGGGTGGTCAGAGATCCCATTTTTTACATTTCTCTCTCTCTCGACTTCTAATAATTAAAAACCTTTATGGATATAAAAGAAAAAATTAATACCATTTCAGCAAAATTATTTGATCAAATTGTTGAAGTCAGACGCCATTTACATGCACATCCGGAACTGTCGCAGCAAGAAAAAAAAACGGCTGCATATATATGTGAATTTTTAAAAAAGGTAGGCATTCCTTACAAAACATTTGATAAGCATTACGGAATACTAGGTACCCTGGAAGGCACGCAGCCCGAAAGCAAAGTGGTTGCGTTAAGAGCTGATATGGACGCACTGCCTATACATGAACATAACAAGACATCATATACGTCTCAAAATAAAGGCGTTATGCATGCCTGCGGGCATGATGTACACACTGCTGCCCTGTTGGGCGTTGCAACAATTTTAAACAATCTTAAAAAGTATTACTCCGGCACTGTAAAACTAATTTTTCAACCCTCCGAGGAAATGTATCCGGGAGGTGCTTCCATGATGATAAATGATGGTGTATTAGAAAATCCTAAAGTAGATGTTATCATCGGCCAGCATGTTCTGCCCAGTATCGATTCGGGTAAAATAGGTTTCCGTCAAGGAATGGCTATGGCCTCAACAGATGAAGTGTATATAACCGTAACCGGTAAAGGCGGCCATGCTGCTACACCCGATCTCAACAATGACCCCGTCGTATCAGCATCGCATATTATCCTGGCATTGCAACAAGTTGTAAGCCGTATAGCACCTCCTAAAACACCTACTGTTTTGTCATTTGGCCGTTTTATTGCTGACGGAAAAATGAATATTATTCCTGACAAAGTAACCATAGAAGGCACTATAAGAACTTTTAACGAAGCATGGCGCAAAGAGGCTCACGAACATTTAAAAAGAATAACAACATCAGTAGCAAATGCCTATAATACCAAAGCTAACGTGCGCATTGAAAAAGGATACCCTGCTCTTGTCAATCATCCGGAGCTTACCAAAAGATGCACTGAAGCCGCAGCAGAGATAATCGGGAAAGACCATATTGAAACTCTGGACATACGTATGACTGCTGAGGATTTTGCTTATTACGCCCAATTGATACCGGCCTGTTTTTATCGACTGGGCGTAAGAAATGAAGAAAAGGATATCATTTCAAACTTACACACAGATACTTTTGACATAGATGAAAAAGCGCTCCTGACTGCTATGCGCTCTATGAGTTGGATAGCCTATAAAGAACTTATACCCAACCCCTGACAAGAAAAAATTAAAAGTAACAGCCTGACTATAATATAGAAGTATTATGGTTCTATGTAACCCTCGTTAAAAGGCAAAATGCTTTCCCTTTCAAGCTGTTTTCAAATTACGTTTTTTGGATATATACAGCACCATGATACCCAGAAGCAAAGATACTATAGCACAAATAAAAGTAACCGTAAAGCCAAAACTTTCGTAGAGCCAAATACCTAATAATGGTACAAAAATTGCCCTGGCTCCGGTAAGGCTTAAATGAACAGACTGATACAAGCCCGCTTCTTCATCTTTACAAAAATAAGCCGAACCTATACTCCACAACAATGACATGGTGGCCGCAAAAAAGGCATGAAAAAAAACACCCAGTAATAACATATAATATATCTGAATATCTAAAAAAGTACGACTCTGCGGAAAATATGCCGTAAGTAAAACACAGCCAATGTAAAACATTAAAGAACTAAAAGATATTATAGCAAAGTATCGCGGATCCACTTTGCCGATAAGCTTACCAAACAAGGGCAGTAGCATTATGGCCAATATATTATAAGCGTTTTTGTAAAAAGCTACACTGGTATAATTAAGCTCCAGTACTACCTGATAAAAAATGGTTATTACAGTGACGGTGCTCATAAATGCAAACCCGTAAAACATAAAGCTGATTTGGTAATCCCTATACGGCTTGTTGTGTATTACGGTTGCAGTTATACTTTTAATAGTTTTTGTAATAATGCTCATTATACTATAGCGCGTTTTGACTACTGTCAAAGAATAATCAATTTTGGAAAAAATAAATATTGATGCTATACCAAGCAATCCAACGAAAGGATACACATATCTGAAAGCAAAATTGTCGTAATCAAGCAGCAACCCAAATAAGAAGGTCACAATCAGTAAGGTTATTTTAGCAAAAGTAGTTACAAAACTGTATAAGCGCCCAAAGTTATGATGCCTGTAATTCTTTTTTAAAAAAAGATTTATGGTAGGCAATATAATTGGCGAAGCTGAGAAGTAGAACAAAAAAACCAATAAGAAGGCATAATGGTAAACATGGCTTTCTGCTATTATCTCAGGGTCGTTAGGGAAGAAAAACAGTAACAGCAAAGGTAAGCGTGTAACCAAAGCAACTATGCGCAATAGTTTCTTTTTGTTTTTAATCTGAGTTAGAAATTCATTTGTAAAAACAGCAACAAGAAGCACAATCATGCTGAATTGAAATAAAACACTAAGCTGATAGTTGCTGCCACTTAAGCTTTTGATAAAAATAAACTCATTAAGAATAAAAACGCCTGTAAGTACCGCCTCAAAAACAGCATAAATTAAATGCAACTTAAAAGTCTGTCTTTCTTTTTCGTTAAGAGCACTTAATTTAAAAATCATTGAATAGTACAATTAAAAAACTTTATGAGGCATGATTTTCAAACATTTTTTGAGAAGTTGCATGGTGATTTGTTAATCTGCGCCGGGTTTTTAAGATCTGTACGAAAGCCATTTCCACAGCTCTTTGTAATTAACTTTTTTACCATACATCAATATCCCTGTGCGGTATATTTTGGCAGCCAGCCATGTGGTAAATAAAAAGCCCAATACAAGAAGGGCCATGGATAGTGCCACTTCATAGTAGGGCACACCAAAGGGTATGCGCACCATCATAATTACAGGGGATGTAAATGGAATAATTGATAACCAAAAGGCTAAAGAGCCTCCCGGGTTATTCATAACCACCTGTGCCATTATGATGGCAAAAATTAGTGGTATCGTAACCGGCAACATAAATTGTTGTGTATCAGCTTCGTTGTCAACCGCCGATCCTATTGCCGCAAACAATGCAGCATAGAGCAAATAGCCTGCTAAAAAGAAGAAGATAAAGGCGCCAATAATAACGCCAAAATTAATAGAGCTGATGGCCATGAGGATTTCACTTCTTTGATCAATTTGCGGTGCTCCCATAGCATCAGAAGCTTCTTTAAGCTTTTCGCTTTCGAGCATTTTGCTATCGGCAGTGTAAACAATTCCAGGCCTTTGGATTTCGAACTTTTCCGGAAATGAAACCTGTACAATGGTTACAAGAAATAAAGTCAGCACAATCCATAACAAAAACTGTGTTAAGCCAACAAATGCCACACCCACAATTTTACCCAGCATAAGCTGGAAAGGCTTTACCGATGAAACAATAACTTCAACGATGCGGCTTGTTTTTTCCTCAATAACACCCCGCATAACCTGTGCGCCAAACATGAAAATAAACATATAAATAAGAATCCCTGAAAAAATGCCTAATACAGTTGCAATTTCGGGATAGCTTCGTTGCTCTGTTTCTCCGTCTTCAGTGAACTTTACTGTTGTCAGGTTAACTTTTGTTTCAATGCTTTTTAGTACGTTTTCGTCAATACCACTGGCCTTTAGTTTTAAACTTTCAAATTCATTTTTGAGCTGATTTTCAATATATATCTTAACATTAAGGCTAGGATACTTATCAGAAAAAAGACGCATGGTTTGAGGCGTATTAATAGCAGAAAGTGGGATATAAAGTAAAGCATTGTATTTGTTGGGGTTAAAGTCATCTTTTGCTGCACCAATACTTGTATCAAAATAAACAAAACTAATATTATCGGTTTCCTGTAAATTATCTACAAAAAGTTTTGTCTCATCTACAACCGCAATCACATTTTTTTCGGTTGTTATTTGAGCCAGAAAGACCGGAACTATCAAAAGGGCTGCCAAAAGAATAGGCCCCAGGATAGTCATCACAATAAAAGACTTCTTCTTGACCCTGGATATATATTCCCTTTGAAAAATTATTAAAATTTTTTTCATTGATATGCGTGCATTTAAAATTGTTTAATTTTGATATTTCCCTGTCACATTTGCAATAAATATTTCATTCATGCTGGGCACAATTTCCCGGAAAGAAACCACAGATACATGTGGTAATAAGGCTGCCAAAAGTTCGTTGGGTTCCGATCCATTGTTAATTTTTATTATAGCCTGATACGCATCGTCTGACCTGCTCTGTTTTTCAATTTCAAAACGGTTGCCAAGCACCTCGCTGATGGATGTGTTGCCATCATAAAAAACTTCATACCTATTTGTTTTGTATTGTTTTTTAATCTGCTGAACATTACCATCAAGAATTTTTTCCGACTTATTAATAAGTGCAATGCTATCACAAAGTTCTTCAACAGATGACATGTCATGCGTAGAAAAAATTACTGTAGCACCATTGGTTTTTAAATTCAGTATTTCATCTTTGAGAAGGTTAACATTAATGGGGTCGAAGCCACTAAAAGGCTCATCAAAAATAAGCAATTTGGGATTATGCAGAACCGTAACTATGAATTGAATTTTTTGCTGCATACCCTTGGACAATTCTTCAACTTTCTTATGCCACCAATCATTCAAATCAAACTTCTCGAACCAATATTTAAGTTTTTTTAGAGCTTCGTGCCTCCCCAAACCTTTAAGGCGTGCTAAATATAAAGCCTGTTCTCCAACTTTCATTTTTTTATATAAGCCGCGTTCTTCCGGCAAATAGCCTATGAATTCGACATGCTTTGGAGATAGTCGTTCGCCATCAAAAAACAAGCGCCCGGCGTCGGGTGCCGTAATTTGGTTTATAATTCGTATCAAGGAAGTTTTACCGGCACCATTAGGTCCCAGCAAGCCAAAAATGGATTGATCTTTAATCTCAACTGAGACATCCTTTAATGCAGTATGATTTGCATACTTCTTCACAATATTTTCAGCAATAAACATTGACATAAGGGAACGTTTAAAGAATTATTTTGAATATTTAAATTAAATAAAAGAAGGTTTTACCATTCCTCAATATACTCTTCTTCTGGCTGCATAGCAGCAGTTTTGTTATCTATAAGGTCTTTGATAAAAGCGTCAATCTGCGTAAGGTGAGAAGGTGTATTCTTGTTATGAGCCGGGTCATCTTTATCAAGCCATCTTTCAAGAGGCACCCGCGACACTTTTCTGTCAGCAAAATTGGTTATCTCGTATCTGTAGCGTCCGTCTCTAAATTGAATTTTAAATTCATACTGCACATGACCTGACAAAATATCAGTGCCATCTTCTAATTGATTCATATAGCGAATGCGGTGCAAACCTTCTATGATGAGATTTTCATTATCCCTTACACGAACCACACCATGTGGGTTAGGGAAAAACTCATTTATCCACTCCAAACAACGCTCATACAGTTCTTCAGCAGTTCCTTCCACTTGTACAACACCTGCATACTCAATAAGATTTGATCGCTCATTTACTGGAATATCCGGCATCTCAGGCGATTCACCTCTTGCGAACACAGCGCAGACGAAAAAAATTAGTGCGCTAGTAAACAAGGGTTTAAATACTTTCGTTTTCATATTATGTTTTTTAAAGTCAATTAATAGTAACTGTCATCTCATTGTTTTATTACAATATCCACGCCAAGAGTTACGGCATTATTGAATGAAGCGCCTTCGAGGTTAGCCCCCAACAGCTTAGCATTTGAAAGTTTGGCATTGTTAAAATTGGCATCTGTCAAGTCTGCATTGCGTAAATCAGCTTCGCTAAGATCGGCGCCATTGAAATTAGCCTTTATAAGTGATGCGCCCTTTAAAAAAGCCCCTCTTAAGTTGGCACCCTGCAAGTTTAGCGGGTTGCTTATATTACTTGCTGCTATAAGCATCCACAGGTCATTATCAGAAAGAATGCGTGCTTCTTCAGAAATATCCTCATCGAGTGCTTGTGCTTTCTGATAGTCGGATTGAGAGCCAAAGGTGTCGCCCAGTTTTTCTTTGGCTTCAGCCCGGTGATAATAGGCTTCGGCAAAGCTTTCATTTAGCTTTATTGCTTTATTAAAATCCTCTATTGCAGCTTCATAATTTGAAGATTTCATGTAAGACATACCCCTGTTGTTAAGAAATCTTTCCTCTTCCGGCGCATATTTAATAGCCAGGCTGTATAAAGAAACGGCTTCGTTATAGTTTCCTTCATGAAACATGAGGTTGGCTTTGCTGTTAAAAGCATCTGCAAAATCCTGTTTCAGTTCTAAAGCCTTATCCATATCGGACATGGCCTTATCAAAATTGAGCATTTCAGTGTAAACCATCCCTCTGTTGTAGTAGGCTTCAGCGTCCTCTGGATTCAGTGCAATGGCTTTGTCAAAATCTTCTTTTGCTGCATCAAGGTCGTTCAGCTTCATATTCACACTTCCTCTGTTATAAAACAGCTCACTATTTGAGAAGCCTTTATCAATTAATTGGTTGTAGCTTTTTAAGGCTGCATTATAATCCCCCATAGCAAATTCGGCATGAGCCTTATTAACCAATGCTTTTTTATCTTTCGGATTAATACCTAATGCACTCTCATAATCATGTAAAGCTTTTAAATAGTCTTCTAGTAAAAAATAAAGATAACCCCTGTTATTAAAATATCTGGAGTCCGATTTATTGAGTTCTATGGCTTTCGAAAAATCTGATAATGCCTCTTCGTGCATTTTCATTTCTTTTTTAAGCAAGGCCCTGTTAAAGTAGGCATGGTCATAGTTTTTGTTAAGCTCGATGGCGGTATTATAATTTTTCTGTGCCATTTCATAATCCTCCATACAAGCTCTAACATTTCC
Source organism: Bacteroidales bacterium (assembly GCA_003565735.1). GTDB lineage: Bacteria > Bacteroidota > Bacteroidia > Bacteroidales > PXBB01 > PXBB01. The sequence continues at coordinate 3,957 of PXBB01000120.1, read as the reverse complement.
CCCATTATTATAGGCCACATAACTTTCGGGATGCAAATCTACAGCTTTATTATAGTCTTCAAGAGCTTCTTCGAAAAGTGCTTGTTCTGCCCGAAGGTTGCCTCTGTTAATATAAGCTTCGGTAAAAACAGGATTGATGCTAATAGCCTTATTGTACGCCTCAAGAGCTTGTTCAAAAGCACCCATAGCAAAGCATGTAAGACCTTTATTAAAAAAGGCACGTGCATTATCCGAGCTATTTTTACAAATGGTATCAAAACTTGAAAGGGCCTCATTATATTTTTTTTGCAAAAAATAAACCAAGCCTCTATTGTTAATAGCTTCGTAAAAATCAGGTTTTATATTAACAGCTTTATCAAAAGCTTTCAAAGCCTCTTCATAAACAGCTTTTTCCTTATATATCAGACCTTTATTAAAATAGGCATCTGCATATTGGGCATCAAGCTGCAAGGCTTTATTAAAATCAGAAAGTGCTTCATCGTAATTTTTATTTACAGCCCTTAATATACCTCTGTTATTATAAAGCTTTGGATTGTCCGGATCTTCTTTTATGGCAAGCTCTAAACTCTCAGCCATGTCAATTTCAGAATCATTGAAATCAAATGGCTTATTCAAAAAGTGAACAGCTGAATCAAGTCCTATGTGAGACGTTTTAAAAAGTTCTTTTATTCTGTTGTCAATCTGAATTATTGCTTGTTTTATTCTCATTATACTTTTTTTATAAAAAAAACAAAGTTATAATTTTTCTTTTTATACTTTACAAATCTTTAATAGTATATCTCTTCATGAAAAAATTTCATAAAAATGCTTCATATAACTGAGTGGGAGTGTACTGCCTTGTTATGGGCAGCTTTTTTGAAGAATACGCAAATTATTCTACTTCTTGGCACAAGTCGAGTAGGCAAGGGCATTTCAGCCCAAGCCTCTCACAGAACCGTACGTGACAGTCTCCCGTCATACGGCTCTTGCAGCCAGATTTAACCAGTAAAGCCATAACTCCAATGAACAAATGTATTAGGATAAAATTTCATAATGCGTTTTAGCCAACCATACGACTTAGAATAAGTTTTTAATTTATATCTGTTTCGTGCCCATTTTGCTAATCGAATATTCAATAGTCTGAATACTCTATGCATTTCTGATATACGAAACTTACCGTAATAGTAAAGCCATCCACGTAATTTGGAAGATAGAAAATTAGCAAGTTTATGTAGGTCAGTACCTGACCATTTATGGATTGCCAATCTCTTGAACTCATCATTTATACGTTTCTCGCTCTTTTTGCTAATTGCTGGTCTAAAACCCCAGAATTTCTCACCATTTGATTTGGCGCAAAGTCTCGGTTTGAAAGTGAACCCCAGAAAATCAAAAGATGTTGGTATCTGCTTATTTTCCTTGTGAAACCGTGCAGTACGATAACAGTAAACTATCCTTGTCTTTTGGGGGTGTACCTCTAAAGAGTACTTCTGTAACCTTAACTTTAACTTATCCAAAATGAAGTTAGATTGCTCTATACTCCTTGTATGGATAACAATGTCGTCGGCATATCTCTCAAAAACTATTAGCGGTTGTGTGTCTGCAATCCATTGGTCAAATGCCTCATGAAGATAGATGTTTGCGAATAATGGGCTTATTACACCTCCTTGCGGTGTGCCTTTGTCCCTTGCTTGAAGTTCTCCATTTTGTTTAACTGTGGGTGCTTTTAGCCATCTCTCGCTATATAGCAAAATATGCTTTTGACTTGTGTGTTTGCGCAACATACACATCATTTGTTCGTGGTCTATGTTGTCAAAGAAACCTTTGATGTCTAAATCTACAACATACCACCTTTGCCAACAGTTCTTTGCACATTGCTCAACGGCATCATGGGCACTCTTGCCCGGTCTGTATCCGAATGAACTGGAATGAAATATTGGCTCAACAACTCTTTCCAACTCTGCCCTTATCACCTCCTGTGCTACCCTGTCTATAATGGTGGGTATGCCTAACATCCTTTCCTTGCCTTCTCCTTTTGGAATTGGCACTTGTTTTACTGCTGGTGGGAAATAACTCCCACTGGCTAAACGATTCCATAAAGGATACAAGTATTTACGTGGATTTTGGCTAATCATTTCAGCACTCACATGGTCTATACCCATGCCTTTACCGCCTTTCTTTACCCTCTTCCACGCAGACCATACCTGTTCTTTACTTATTGGTTGTGTCTTTGTATTTAACTCATCAATCATCCTTTGTTAAGTTGTTGTACTCGTTAACTACTGTCTGCTGAAGTCCTTCGCTCCATCCCCATTACAGGAACTTCATCGCTACTACGACTTCATCCGCCACTAACTATCGCTTCTCTATTTTGACCTTGTAGTGCTGCTACTTGTGTCGTTCCGATTAACATCAATAGTTAGTTTCCACTGTTCCATATACAAGCCCATATACAATTCCTGCTGCCTTTATGCCGAGTGTCAATGCAGGCAATTTATCTCACAGGTAACTCCTGCACTTGTCCCGAAGCAGATTAAGTTCCTTCGGTTTCTGACACTGTCTATGTAAATTTCGACACCTCATCGGTCAGTTCACTTTCGTTCAGCTCTTGTATAGACACTTGAAAGGCTTCTTTCATCCTCCCTTTTCCCTATCTGCTCAATACCTCTATCCTTAGATAAAAGCACCGTAGGGTAGTTTGACAGATACTCCTGTTAGTCCCTGTCGGTGGGTCAATCCTATGCTTCTGTCATGGTAGCCGTTGTTTAGTGAGTCTTCTTTGTTTTACCATAATGTTGGAACAAAGCTCGTTTCTTATCGACTTGTATGAGTTATTCATAGTCCACCATCTTGTATATAGTTTGATGTTTAGCTTGAATGACACAATGCGCCTTTGTGTCTCTAATCATCATCAGTGCGCACTCAATCCTTAATGCAACGCACAGAGACTCCGAGCGCCCGGTATAAGCTGCTACTAATGTAGGCAGTGCTATTGGTGAAGAAGAGGTGGCTAGCAATTTGAGTGCTAACTATACTTGTCCAGTAGTAGCCGACTGAGCCAACATGGTTGAGCGAACCATTGCCGTGGTTGCGGTAACCCGTCATGGGCAACTTAAGCGATGACATAAACGCACCCCACGCGTCATTAGAGCTCCAGCTCAGTAGTTCTGCATGCCATTCAGCATATGTAGGAATACGCCAGCCATTTGGGCAAGGATTGTTGGTGCCGTTTACACCTTGCCAAAGGTTATCATTGTGTGGACTGCGCCAGTCATGAGGGCTATTTGGGGCTAAGATAAAATCGTTATGCCCCGGTGTATCACTGTTACTTAAAGTTGTAGTCGTGCCGCTTGTGCGAAGCTGGTGCCCGTCAGCGCCACGTCCCCATTGATAGAGATCGCCGTAGCAAGCCGCATGTGTGCTTGTTGTGCATACTGCTGTGGCACCAAGATTACGGTCTAACCAGCAATTGCCACTACTTAAAACAGTACCGTAAGTAACGGGGCTTCCATTATATATAAAAGTCACACTATCGCCACATGTAAAACCTGCAAATTCAAAATTAATTGTCTTACTTGAAGCAGGCACATCGAATACAACATCACTCAAGCTTCCGGAATAACCGGTAAACTGCATTTGGTCTCCTGCTATGTAAGGCATTTGTATAATGTTTTTTTGCGCCCTTCTTTCTTTTTTTTAAATCAAAGTCTTCCTGGAAAAAATTATTAAAAAGTATTTGTGGGTTTGAACTTTTAGTATTCAGGGACACAAAACTTACGGTTTTTTGACGGTTTGCTGTTTTTACTATTAAATGATAGTGACCTGTAGCAAAACCTGAAGTGTTAAAAATATTATGGCCATTTTCTATGTTTTGTTTTAAGTGCAAAATGTGTTTGCCAACTGCATCGTAAACATCAATAGTGGCAACAGTAGGTGCTTCACTGAATAACTCAAGATGACTTGTTTCAGTAAAAGGGTTGG
>PXBB01000150.1 GCA_003565735.1 Bacteroidales bacterium | reverse complement strand
TAAAATTTTTGTATATGAATTAAAAAATAATTTGTATAATTGCTTACTTTTTCAGCACAGATTTAAAAGGGTTCTGATTTGTGTTTGAAAAAAATAAAAAAACTAATTTTTAGAACCCACCTTTAATGAAATATGAATGGTGTGTTTTTTACAATTTTAAGGTTGTATTAAAAAATCAAGTACTTTTGCATATAAGAACATTGTCATAAGAAGCATGATTATTATTAGCATAATAGAAAAACTACTGATTATATATTTTGTATTATATATACTTATAGATATTTTTTTTTACTTCTACGCACTGGGTTATTTTACATTAATAAGTCCAAAAAAAAACAATGAGCATGGATTCACAGATTTTGAATCTGACAAAATAAACATTGTTGTACCTGCGTATAATGAGGAGGTCTCAATAACTGTTTGTGCAGAAATGCTAATGAATATCAACTACCCTAACTATAATGTAATAATTGTTAATGATGGTAGCAAAGATGACACATTAAATCAACTTCTCAACTTCTTTAATTTTCGATCTTTGCCTGTAAACAAGTATAAGGATTCTGTGATTAAAACGGCACCCATTAAAAATATTTATGAAGCTCACAATGGGAAGCTTATACTCATTGACAAACAAAACGGCGGGAAGTCTGATGCAATAAATGCTGCCATAAATATTGCCGATGGAACATATTTATGCACAATTGATGCGGATTCTATTTTGGACAGTGCTGCACTCACTAATGTAGTGGCACCTCTTGCCCGTGATAAGTCTGTTTTTGTAAGTGGTGGTCAGGTTGCACTATCAAATGGCTTGCTCATAAAAAAAAATAAAATTGAACATGCCCGTATGCCGCGCCACTTGCTTGTATTATTTCAAATACTTGAGTATATAAGCACTTTTATGGTAGCGCGTTTGTGTCTAAGCCGTATCCATTCTTTACTGATAATGTCCGGCGCATTTTCTGTATATCGAAAAAATGACCTTTTACAAGTAGGAGGCTTTCTATCGGCTTTAAACAACCATCCCTATATTTTAAAAAAATTAGGATATGGCAAACAAACCATTACGGAAGATATGGAAATAATACTCCGCCTACGGCAGTACTATTACGACAGAAAAATAAAAGCGCGCGTTGTTTTTGAACCACGACCTGTGTGCTGGACAGAAGCCCCTGAAAATATTTCTGCATTATTCAAGCAAAGAATGCGGTGGCATCAGGGGCTTGCCCAAACCCTTTGGCTATACAGAAACATGTTGTTTGAGCCTAAGTATGGGGTTACAGGACTGTTTGCAATGCCCTACTATTTTTTCATGGAATTGCTATCCCCACTTGTTAAGCTTTTTGCTTTACTGTTTATAAGCCTTATGATTTTTGCAGGCGCCATCAATCAACAGTGGGTTTACTATCTAATAGCTGCCACAGTGATGCTTTATGCCATTATTTTAAGCAGTGCTACTGTAATAATTGAAAGATGGAGCCACAAACAAACTGAAACAAACAGAAAAGCTCTGAGGTATAAAAACATATTCGATTGGCTGTTGCTTATCTTTATTGGTGTCATTTCAAGTTTTACCTTTGCATTTTTAAGAATGTTTGCACAGCTTAAAGGCTTTTATAATTTTTTACGTAAAAAAAACGATTGGCATAAATTTGAAAGAAAAGGTTTGCAAGTCAAATAAGTTATTTATGAAAAAAAAACTGCATAATATATCAATAAAAGGACTTCCTTTCATTTATATATTTCTTTTTTATAATCTTCATGGTTTTTGCCAGTATTCACAAAAAACGGACTCATTAGAATATTGGCGTCAGATGGGTTACGAGGCTCGTATTCAAGATGAAAATGTAAAAGCGCTTAAGTATTATAAAAAAATATTAACAATACAACCAAATGACTGGGATGCCAATTTAGCTGCTGCCAGACTGTATTTTAATATGGAAAATTACAGCAGCGCTTATGAGTTATACCATAACATTTATGAAAATGATTCCACTGATGTTGAGGCTTTATGGGGTATTGGGCGGTGCTTTTTCAGGAAAGGCCAATTTGAAAAAGCCTCTGAATGGCTTGAAACCGCTGTTGCCTTTCTACCTAACTACGTGCCCCTTTTGTTTGATTTAGCTTACGCTTATAGAAATAATGACCAACTTGACAAAGCACTTAATGTTTTTGAAGGTATAATAAAAATAGACTCTGCCAATGCTCATGCCTGGGCCGGAGCGGGACAGCTATACTACTGGAAAGGGATGCCATATACAGCCAAAAAGTTTTATCAGAAAGCTCTTGAATTTGAAAAAGACAATCCTGAGTTTATAGATGTTTTTAAAAGAGTTAAACAGGAAATGTCTTGGTCCATAAACTATCAGTTCCTATATATCAATGAATCCGAACCCGTTGAGCTGGGAAGCGACCAAAAAGCTTATAATATTGATGCTTTTGTACAAAGGCTTACCATCAATAAGCGTATCAATGATTACATCTTCCTATCCGCCGGAACGTATATAGACCGTTCTACACGCGAATATGTATGGCAGGAAAACGAAAAGCGCTGGTATGACAGTTCAATGCTTAGGGTAATGTTTATTAGAAACAATAACAGGTTAAGTTTATATGGAAGTATCAGTACTATCGAAAATCTTTTTACGGCCTATGGTTTAAGCTATGCTTACAGCAGACGCATTAATAATATCAGGCTGACAAATAACTTTAGTTCAGGTTATGAATATTATTACTATTGGAATGAAGTAGGGCACGACTTTTTTATGAACAACTTAAGCTTAAGCTACAAAGGCTTTGCTGTCGATGCTGTGTATCGTTATGCCAGTGTAAGACCTTTGTATGTGTTTGAATCAGATGCAGAAGAACGTAACCCCGGCCACTTGTACGGCATTACAGGCAAATATACTTTTCTGAAAAACCCCAAACTGAGTATTGGTATGTACCATCAATACAGAGACTACAAATACAATTCGCCTATGTATTGGTCACCACAAAAGCGTAAGCTTAATGGCTTATTGGCACAAATTAACTGGCGGATCTCAGATAACTTTTACACGGTCGTCTATGGCAATATTGGAAAGGATAACTATGATGTTGAGCACTGGGAGGCCAGTGCCGAAATAGGATATAACTATAAAAACACCTCTGTGTCAACAGGAGTTTACCGTTTCTATAACTCTTGGTACCAAAGTTTCAATACTAATTTAACTATAGTACAAAGATTTTAATTTGCAAAAATGAAGCTCAAATATTTAATCATTTTATTATTGTTACTCTTGCTGGCATTTATTGTAAGACAGATGCTCAATATCGAAAGCAGGCTAAGAGAAAGAGGCGATGTTGAAGTTATTTACAAACAAACCGACAGAATACTTCTGGAGGATATACCTCAAGAGCAACTTAAAAAAAAAGCGGCCCTGTCTGATTATTATTTTATTGCAGGAGATAACTTCTTTAGTGTATTAGAAAAAAACAGTCAAACAGGTAGTCTGAAATATGAGTGGGAGGAGATATTTGTAAAAGGTGTTAATATGGGAGTGGCTTTGCCCGGTAAGTTTCCGGCGGAGTTTGCAGCTACTTATGAGGAATACATTGATTGGTTTATCAAAATTGGCGAAATGAATGCCAACACAATACGCGTTTATACCATATTGCCTCCTGAATTTTATCAGGCATTGAGTTGGTATAATATGCACTACGAAAACCGCAAACTTTATCTTATGCAGGGCGTATGGGCAAAAGAGCCTCCCAATGATAATTATGCCGACCCTGCATATACTCGTGATTTTCTTAATGAGATAAAAGACGCTGTTGATGTTATCCATGGCAACGCTTTTATTGAGCCTGTACCCGGACATGCGCACGGTGTTTATGCTTATGATGTATCGCGTTACACTATCGGCTGGATGTTAGGTCGTGAATGGGAGCCCTATGCTGTTACAAAAACTAACCAAAATGATAATGTTAATCTGCCCTATGGCTTCTTTGTTAATGTTATTAATGCCTCTCCTATGGAAGAATGGCTGGCAGGTGTCATGGAGTTTACAGTACGATACGAAACCCAATATTATCAGGCACAACGTCCCGTGTCATTTGTCAACTGGCTCCCGCTTGACCCCTTGTATCATAATTCTGAATTTATTGAAAGTGAAGACGTTAAAGAGTTTGACAACGATCTTGAAGATATAGACATGGAGAAGTTCAGTGCTACCCATCATTTCAAGCCGGGCGTTTTTGCTTCTTATCATATTTACCCTTATTATCCGGATTTTGTTTTTCAAGAAGAAAAGTACAGAAACACAAAAAATCATCATGGAGATATGGATAATTATTTGGCATACTTGATTGACCTCAAAAAAAATCAGGTAGGGATGCCAATTATAGTAGCAGAATATGGTGTTCCCTCAAGTCGTGGCAATAGTCATTATACACCTTTTGGGTACCATCAGGGAGGCTATAGTGAAAAGGAACAAGCTGATGTGTCTGTTCTTATGACAGAGAACATACACCGCACAGCTTATGCCGGTGCTTTATATTTTGCTTGGATTGATGAATGGTTTAAGAAAAACTGGTTGGTTATGGATTTTGAAAGGCCAATTCACAGAAGAAAAAAATGGCATAATATGGAAAACCCGGAACAAAACTATGGCATTCTGGCGCTCGAAAGCAGAAAATATGAACTGGATGGTAATCCCGGCAAATGGGGCAAAAAACTTGAAAAACCATTTGTGGTGACAGATTATGATGAGGCTTACTTCTATTTGGCTGCATATATGCCCGATGTGAATTTTGACAAGCATAATTTCTATATTGCTTTTGATACATACGATAAAAACAAGGGGTCTTTCCGACTACCATTCCACACAAAACCACTTAAAAGAGGTGTTGAGTTTTTACTGTCTGTTAAAAATAAAAACGATGCCCAGCTTTTGGTTGATCAATACTACGATATTTTTACTGATAGAGCTAAAGGCATTGTGCCTACTTACAGGTCCCAAAAAAATGATGAAGGTGTCTTTGTAGAACAACTTTTATTAGCTAATCGTAAGAGAACAGACTTACTTGGCGACACTTTTCCTGAGGTACGTCATAACCGTGGCGCACTAATATTTGGCAAGTCCGGTGAAGCCGAAACATCCAATGCTAACATTTATTGGAAGGATAATGGTTTTTTTGAACTGCGTTTGCCATGGCAGATACTAAATGTTACTGATCCTTCTTCCCGTGCAGTACTTCATGGAAATATCGATACAGGGGAGCCAGATTATGTGCATACTGATGGGTTTCATTTACAATTTTATGTAACTGATAAAAATAACCGGCCAGTCAATATATACCCAAATAATCAAAGCACGTTTTTCAGATGGAACACCTGGGATACGCCCGGCTATAAGTCGCGCCTAAAGCCTGTGTATTATGCTTTGGCCGAACTTTTTAAAGACATGAAGCCCAAGCAAATAAGCTGCACTCTTGATATCCCTGCTGACCATAATTTTTCTTTAACAGCATATTACAGAGGTCACCAGGGTGCTATTAGTATTGCTATGGATGGCAAATGTTACTCGCAATACAGTAATGTACGCCCTATTCTTGAAAAATACCGCTTAAAGGCCACCTTTGCAGAAGCTTCTTATACTCCTGTAAGAAGTGGGGCAACGCAATACAGAATGATGCTTAGCAATGAACTCGAAAAAATTCGCCAGCAAGCACACGAAATCAGGAGCGACCAACATTGGATAGATTATGATGCCAGTAACAATTATTTTAACGCTTTCCCACTTTTAACGCCTCAGCCTTTAGTTAAAGTCACTAATGAAAATACCCCCGGCATACATTATATTGATTCTCTTCTGAGAAAAGCAGCTGGGAAGTGGACTGTTTTTTTAGTACGTCATATTTACAAGCCGGGGTCAGAGGCACATGCAAATCTGATGCGATTAGCCGGCAGTGATGCGCCCAATATCTCTCCCTTATTTTTTGAAAGACTTTTACGGCTAAGCCGTAACACTGGATTTTGGGTAGCACCTATAAGTGAAATAGCAACGTATATCCACATAAGAAACAATGCCCGTCTGAACTTTGAAAAAATTGATAACAGATACTTTATCACCGTTTCCCATAATATGAGTTATTCATTTAATAAATATCCGGTAACAGTTAAGTACGAAGGTCCTGGAAATCTTATACGTGTTGAAGGCAGTGCCACAGATGGCATTCATAAGGTACGAAGAGGACAATTGTTTATTGATGTTTACCCTAATACTAAAACATCAATTGAGATATTAGAATAGAATTAATACAACAATACCCATATGAAAAAAATAATATTCACAACAAAAATTTTCATCTTATTGTCAGCTTTATTAATGATAGGATTTAGCAGTTGTAAGCAAACCGTAACCGACCAAAAAGGCACCCTCTTGTATCAGGTTCCACGTGCCCTGATAATAACTACAGGCAAAGATGGTGTGGGAAACCTGCCCGAAGGCGCTTTGCTTATTATGGAAAGTTTTATCTCGCAAGGGACATATACACGTATTGCAACAAGAGATGCTTTACTGGATGAGGATTATTTAGCTCAATTTAATATTTTAGTTCTATCTACAGCCATTGGGTTTCATGATGGCGACAGGGAGCAATCTCTTAGTTTTATGGATGATGTGGAAATAGATATTTTATCACAATGGGTTTATAATGGTGGTGTATTAATTGTAGGCGACAATGTTGGACGCAATTTACGTTCGGGTGTTGATAGAATAAGTTTGTACAGTCGTTTGCATCCCGATAACTGGACGCTATCTTCGTGCTTTGGAGTTACCTTATCTGAAAGAAAATTGGATGGGTTTAGGCTTAAAGGTCATTTGAGCGACAAGCTTAGCGGAGAACTTATGCCAAAACTGCCGGAAAACTCATGGCTGTTAGTTCCCGATTCTTTGTTAAATTCCAATACAGAGGTGCTGGCTTTTTGGGAAAAAGACACATTACGCTTCCCGGCCCTAACAGTGAATCGTTATGGGAAAGGGCTTGGTTTTTTGCTGCCCGTTTCACGTCTTTTAGAACCATCAAATAGTGGTGGTGTTTGGAACACTATGCAGTTAAACGCATTCTGTAAAATTGTTCTGGAGAAGTATTATGAAAGGTATTCTTTAAAAGTTGCTTTCAGTCCTTGGCCTTATGGTGCCCCCACAGCTTTGGCAGTATCTATTAATTGCGATGGGAAATTTGATAATTGCAAGGAAATTATGCAATTTTTAAAAGCAGAAGATATTCACCCAACCTTATTTGTAAGCAGCTCTTTTAATAAAAAAATAGTGTCATTGGCCCGTGATAAAAATTTTAGACTGCAATCAAACAACTATCTTAGAACAAATATGCGACTCCTCTCATATAGCGAAACAGTTTTTCAAATTGAAATGAATGAAAAATTATGGCAAAAAGATTTTACGGGTTTTCGTTTTCCTTTTACTATGAATAGCTATTGGGGCATGTTATATCTGGATCGAAAAAATTACAGTTATGACTCAAGTATCGGTGTTGACCATATTGAAAGCTATTATGGCAGTCTGTTCCCATACCACATACCCATTTTTTACAGAGGCAACTACCAGTCACTAAATTTATTGGAGGTCAGTCCTATGGCCAAAGATGATTATTCATTTTTTGATTTTTTAGATAACAATCCAAACCCGACCCCTGAAAAGATTTACAAAAAAGCCAGGCTCTTTGATGCGTACCTTCAAAATTTCTTTAAGAATATATGTCTTCCGAGAGGCGGCATGATGGTTTATCTGGGGCATCCCTATTATTCAGCCTTTAATGATACCACGCTCATGCCTTTAAAAAACCTCATTGATACTGCAAATCATTATGGTGCATGGATGACAAGTTTAGAAGAAATAGCATCACGGTGGCAAATAATTGATGATATGAAAATTAAAGTAAGTCATGATAAAGAAGTTTACTTTATAGACATTGCCATGCCCGAAGAAAAAGTGTTGGAATCGGCTGCCATAAGAATTTGTACAAAGCCTGTCAAGGTGAAAGCAAAATATGGTTCATTCAAAATTGACAGTCAGGAAGAAGAATATGTAATTACTTTCGCGGCAAGAAACAAACAGCGGCTGGAATTGTTCTTCGAATGATGCCGGAAAAGAAGATACCTGTTTTATGCCTAAAAAGCATAAACACACGGCGGCTTAATGCTTAGTAGAACTTACATATATAACCGGCTTGCATAAATTTACTGACTTCAGTAACAAAACTGATAATAATGTCATTTTTATAAAGTTTTTCTTCGCGCAAAATTTTGTCCAAGCACAAAAAAACCATTGGTGGTCCTGCATACCCCATAGTCGATATTTTTGTATAAAGAGTTTCCTGTGGGATACCCAAGCCCTGACACTCCTCAATAATCATGTCAGCTATGTGTTTTGATGGAAAATTAACCTGAAAAAATCTAATATCTTTTAAATTAATAGGATACAAGGTCATCATTCTTTTTAGTCCTTTGTAAAAAACCGTTCCATCATCCTCATTAAAAAGTTTGCTCAAATTGTCGTTAAACATCTGATTTAAGTGATGAAAACCTTTTTCATACTCTTCTTTCGGATTCATAAAGTAGGCAGGCCTTTTGTTTCCCATAGCAGAAGGTTTTGTCCCACCTAAAGACTCGTTATAGCAATGCTCGAGATAGAGTCCGTTTTTATGATTATTGGTATCCGCTTCTAGTAATACTGCACCTGCACCATCACTTAAGAAGTACCTTAAAAAAAGAGACTCTTTAGTGGCCAACGACATATTGTAATAGGAGCTTCTCAGCTCTGATGAAGACATGCTGCTAGAGAGCACCAATGCTTTTTTATAACGCCCTAACCTAATACCGTCATAGGCTATCATCAATGCCTTATATGCAGATGTACAGTTAGCATGAATAGAAACCTCTGCACACCTTTCAATACCTAAAGATTCCTGTATTCTAACACTTGCCGTTGGCATCTGATCTTGATGTGCACTCCCGTAAGCAATAAAATCTATCTCATCAGCACTTATACCGGCTTCTTTCAAAGCCCTAAGAGCTGCTTTTACTGACATACTAATATTATCTTCCGTAAATTCCCCTGTGATTGGGTTTATGGCAAAATAATAATGCGTAATATCTAATAATTCAGGCATCAGCGTTTTGATACGCTCGTACCATCTCTGCACTCGGGTCGGAGCACCCATTACAGGACCTAAATAATCGTCAAGGGCTGCCAAAGGGACAGGCTTGCCGGGTAAATAGTGCCCTGTTCCTGATATTTTTACTTTTATTTCCATTCACGCAAAATTATACTTTTTTACTTATAACATCCAAATAAATAAAAGCATGTGTCATTTTCCGGAACCTGGCAAAGCTACATAAAGCTGTTCTACATTTCTAATAATTTTCACCTTGATATCATAAAGCATCTCAAGGTTTTCTTCAGTGATGATTTCCTTTTGTCCGAAGGCACATATTTCTCCGTTTTTAAGCATCATTAAATCAGATGCATAACGTGCTGCCAAATTGATGTCGTGCAGAGCCATAATAACCGTCAGCCCGTCTTTACACAAATCATCGAGAATATCCATTACCATTACGGTATGCTTCAAGTCGAGGTTGGCAGTGGGCTCGTCTAACAGGAGAATTTGGGGCTGCTGTGCCAACACACGTGCAATCATAACAAGCTGTTGTTCTCCACCCGAAAGCTCCGTGTAATACCTGTCTTTCAGATGGCTAATGCCCGTTCTTTCGATAGCTTGTAAAGCCATTTTAACATCATGCTGAGAAGGTGTCCAATTAAGGTGTCCTACCCGCCCTGTTAAAACAACCTCATAAACTGTAAAAGGAAAAACAGCTTTGTGGTGCTGCGACATAAAGCCGAGGAGCTTTGCACGCTCTTTGAGCGAGAGGCTGTCCAAAGACTTTTCTTTATAAAAAATATTCTTTTCTTGGCCTTTCAGCAGCCCTGCCATCAATCTTAAAAGGGTCGATTTGCCACTGCCGTTACGCCCGAGAACCACCGTCATTTTTTTTTCATTAAAAGAGGCATTGATATTACGCAGCACGCTGTGCTTTTTATAAGAAAAAGACAGGTTTTGTATGTCAACAATTTTTGTGTTTACTCCCATCCTATTTTAGTTTTTTTCATAAGATATAAAAAGAAAGGAGCTCCCAGCAATATGGTAAATATACCGATGGGAATCTCGAAGGCGGCCAGAGTGCGTGAAAAATTATCAATAATAAGCAGGAAAGTGCCCCCAAAGAGTATGTTGGCAGGAATAGCCGTTTTATTGTCGGGGCCTACCATCATGCGTACCATGTGAGGAACGATGAGCCCGTATAAACCGATAATGCCGGCTACAGATACGGCAGCTGACGATGCCATAGTAGCCGCAATTAAGATAATTATTTTTCCGATTTCAGGGTTCATACCGGAGGTACGCGCCTCGTCGTCGCCCAAAGAAAGGACATTTAATTTCCAGCGGTAAATAAAGAGAATTATTATGCCCAGAACAAGGGGGGTATATGTTGTTTTAAGAGCCTGCCAGCCGGCGTTATGCAAATTGCCCATAGTCCAGTGTACTATAGACTGTAGCTTGAAAGGGTCGCTGAAAAATTGAACTATGGTGAGCAAAGCCGTAAAAATGCCTCCAACAATAATACCTGAAAGTATTAATGAGACAATGGAAACACTTTTGTTTCTAATGGCCATAGTGTAACTGATGGCTACAGCCAACAGCCCGAAGAGAAAGGCGGAAAGCTGTATGTGCATAAAACCCCATGCCAAAGCCAGTGCCGCACCAAAGGCTGCCCCGGAAGAAAGCCCCAGAATATATGGTGACACCAAAGGGTTGCGAAAAATGGCTTGCAAACCGGAACCAGAAACAGATAAAGACGCCCCCACTAAAAAAGCCAGCAACACCCTTGGTAAGCGGACATCAAACAGAATGGTTTTTATCATGGCAGATTCAGGTGTATCTGGTGTTTGTCCAATGGCGTATTGAAAAAGAAAATAAAGGGCTTCTTTGAAAGAAAATATAGTAGAAGGCCCTATACATAATGATATAATAATAACAGGAATAGGTGTCAGGTATAAGACAAAAAGGGTCTTCGTCCGTTTTTTCATAAAAGGGCTTCTCCTTTCTCCCCGTAAAGATACAGCATCATTTCTTTTTTCAACTCATCCAGATTCATATAGTCCAATAATTCAGGATAAGCCCATGTTGCAAGCAGTTGAACCGCATGAGGGAATTTCAAAGTCCATAAATCATAATAAAAAACAGAAGGAAGTTCGTAAACGTTTTTGTTTTTAATAGCATTAATGCTTTGCCAGCCCGGCATAGACAAAATGTCTTCCGGGTTTTTGAGTTCATTATACCACATCACAATAATGTCGGGGTTCCACTCTATAAGACGTTCAAGGTTGACAATAAGGTGTTCTTCTTTGGCCGTGCAAACGTTTACCCCTCCCGCCAGTTCAATGAGTTCATTAACTGTGCTGTTCTGCCCACTGGTAGAGAGGGATCCCTGTGCCCACATAAAATAAATTTTTTTTCGTTCTTCAAAGCTTGCAGTGAGCTCAGCAACAGATGCTACCTGTGCTCTGGTAAAGGCAATGATGCTGTCTGCACGGTCGCAGGTGGCTGTCAATTTGCCAAGGTTTTTTATCTCTTTGTAAACATCATCAATACTATGGAGCATGACACCGTAAACAGGTATCCCTTTAGCTTCCAGCGCGTTGATGGCTTCTGTCTGCGAAGCCCACATAATCACTAAATCAGGACGCAAGGCAATAACCCCTTCCTGACTTACAAAATCCCAGTTGCCCGGTGCTGACAATTCGCGTTTTTTAATTCTTGGGTCGAGGGCTGCATACTGTGGCGCCGTATTGTCGGTATAGACATTGGTTGAAATACCCACAATCCTGTCTTCTACGCCCAGCATATATAAGCCCGAAAGAGCGCTCTCTATCAAGCACACTATGCGTTTGGCAGGCGCCTCCAAAGAAATGGTTTGCCCTCTGAAATCTGTAACTTCTATGGCCGCCCCTATACTTTTTGGGGCTTCATTATTATTTGAATGACAAGCAGAAATAAAAAATAAGAGCAGTATAATGTGATACACACTGCTCTTATTCCACAATTTGCTATTTATTGTCACAAAGTCAAAATTTTAAAAATTCACTCTCAAACCACCTGTGACAGAAAAACCGGTGTCTTTAAACTGCCAGGGTAATTCATATTGGTTATCTGTAATATTGTACAAATTTACAAAACAAGTAACATTATTGTTATTTTTTTCATAAATATTCATGGCTATGTGGGCATTGAGAACAAGGCCGGGCTTGAAGAAGTTTCTGCCTGACTTAGAGCTGCTGTCGTAAAAGCCATCATTATAGTTAACTATAGGAGTGATACTCAAACCAAAGGGTGCTGTATAGGAAATACCTACATTGGCTATCAGTTCGGGAGCAAACGGAACTGTTGCGCCATCTTGGTCGGCATCGTGTGGGTTTTTTACTTCTGTTTTCATATAAGTGGCGTTAGCAAACCACTCTAAAGAATTACCTATGCTGTGCTTGATTTCTACTTCTGCACCGGTGGAAGATGTTTCCCCTGCATTAACAGACATGGTTTGTGAGGGGTTCTGGCTGACTACATTTTCAACAATAGCGTCTTCAACACTGAGCATAAAGCCTCTGGCAGTAAAGCTGATGTTGTAAGGAAGCCTTAGCTCTATACCGGCGTCAATGCCCAGCCCTGCTTCGGGCAACAAGTCGGGATTGGGTATTTGGCCACTGTTTACCGTGTCGTTAGCTTGTATTGTGCCGCCTACAGAGCGTAAACCGGGTGTCATAAAGCTGGTGCCAACATTAGCAAAAACAGATAAATACTCAATGGCATTATATTTCAAACCACCACTGTACAACAACTTGTCCCATTCTTTAGTGCTTTGTACAGGTGCCCAATTATTGAGGAATGCAATATTATTTTTGGTGTAATTGAAGCGTAATCCGGCACGTACAATCAGTTTGTCAAAGCGCAATTCCTCCTGAACATAAACACCCGTTTGCATGGCTGTTGATTTGTTGCCATAAGACTTGTAGCCAACCAGAGGGTCGCCCCATGTAAAATAATCGGCACCTTGGTAGTCGATACCTGCCGTTAGCAAATGACCACGACCGTGTATGTATGAAACCGAAACATCGGCTGGTACTATGTTTTGCACAACGCCATTATTAGATAGAAGGCTGTCAACAATATTGAAGTTGCTCTCTTGCCAGCTTCTGTCATAGTTTCTATAGCCGATGCCGGCCTGTAATGTCAGCTGATTTGTAAGTTTCATACTGTATCCTGCATTAATCAAATTGTAGTTGTGGTCAAATCCACGGTACAATCTGCCGGCATCGCCGTTATGCATGGTTCTGTTAGCAAATAAAGAAAACTTTTGCCTGTCATCATCAGAAAACCACGACAAGCCTCCATAAATCTTGGTTTTTTGGTATTCAGGATTTTTTTGCATATTCAGCCATGAGTTCTCAATACCGTAATCTGTATAATCGGAGCGCTCATAATTCAAACCGGTGAAATAGTGTGTATTCCCGTATGAGTTTTGATGGTAAAGCTGAGATGTATATGTGTTGTAAGAGCCAAATGAAGTTAAAAAGGCTGTAGCGGGCTTTTCAAACCTTTCTTTTAATATCATGTTGATCGTTCCGGCTAAAGGCGACTGGTTGCCGGCAAAATCTTGTGAAAGGTAGTTGGAATACATGACAGATGCAGGGCCACGCTGTACTTCTATTCTCTCTACAGCCATCAGGTCAAGAGTCATGGGATCTACAAAAGCATCAATGGGGAGGCCGTTAAGCATAAAAGTACTGTACTTGGGGCCTATGCCTCCAAATGTACCCCAGTTGGCATCATTTCTCGATAAAACAGATACGGATGCCCCTGCTTGATTTTTTAGCACATCTGCAATGTTTCTGTTTTCTGAGATGCGGCCTAAAATGTCATCTTGCGTAATCACATCAATTTTTTGGGTGATAAGTCCTTTGGGTTGTAAAACTTTGGAAGCCGTGACAACCATCTCTTGTAAAAGTGTCGTATCCAACACCGTATCTGCATAATCTTGCGATACAGCATTAAAAGCAAAAAAAATACCAACAATAATCAGTTTAAATTTTTTCATTTTTCTTTCTTTTGTTGTTAATTAATTTATAAAACGTGTTACCTTTATTGTAAAAAAAATGTGAAAGATTTTCAGAAGCATTAGTTCTGTTAGCAATTTCACATATAAGTGTTACATATTTTTAAAATAGTGCCACAAAAGTAAATAAAAAACTACAATAACAAAATAATATGTTGAGGAAATAAGTTTTGTTCTTTTATAACTTATTAAATATGTGAATTATAAATATAATTTTTGTAAAAAAAATTCTTATTTATATAAGGGGGAAAGCTCAACCTGATTATGCATTAGAAATTTTTTACACAACTCCTGAAAAACCTTGACGGTAATTACTCAATATCAGTCATCACAAGTTTGCCGTGTTTAATACCTTTAGTACCAATAATACGGTCGGCTAAATGAAGTAATTCCTTGGCTTTACCTTTCAAGGCAATGTTTTCCAGACAGAGGTCATGTTCCAGATGCACATGCTGTGTAGAAAGCACCAGGTCGTGATGGTCATGCTGTACATTCATAAGCTTGTTGTTGAGCTCCCTTTTGTGATGATCGTAAACTATGACAATAGCTCCTGCAACTATCTTATTATTGTCAATTTTATCTTCTATCAAAGTACTTTTGATAAGATGCCTGATTGCCCTTGAGCGGTTAGGGAATTTATTATTTTTTACAAGCTCATCTAAACTGTTGAGCATGTCCTCTTCTAATGAAACACCAAATCTTTTGACTTGCATAGCATTTGAATAAAAAGTTTTTGCATATATATATATATAATGATTTACTTAGCACATTTACATAAATAGGTAAAAGTATATAAATTTAGTTATAAGGCCATAATTAGCATTTTGTTTAAAAACTAACCCTCCCCTATTATGTAGTTTTCTTCATAAAGGTAGGATTCAACATGGCACACAATTACCCTTTAAATTGGAAATTCTTCAACAGTTCGCCTACACAAAAGAAATCGAATGAAAAATTAATTAAAAAAATTTCAAATGATGCTTTCTCAAGCAACATATAGTAATGAGTGAATCAATTTTTATTAATCAAAAAAATCAAAAAACAAATGAAAAAAAATTTCTTATCTTTAAGCATGTTGTTAGCAGCGGTGGTTGTTGTATTTAGTTTCATATCCTGTTCAAAAGATGATAAGGCTCCCAAGCCGGAAGCGAAATTTACAATTTCTAATAACTACTACAAAGCGCCGGTAGAAGTTAACTTTACCAATAACTCTTTAAATGCAAGCAGCTACACATGGACTTTTAATGACACCACAATAACTGAAAAAAGCCCAACTTATACCTTTTCCGAGAAAGGTTATTATGCTATAAGGTTGCAAGCTAAAGATGATGACGGTCAAACTTCAACAGCACAAACCAATCTTAGGGTTTATGGTAATATTGAGTCATGGAGTTTAGGACAAATAAGATTGTACTCCGAGGCCTGGTCGCATATGGATACAGATTTTTCAATGTATATGACTATATGGGATTCTAACAACGCGCTTTACAGTTACTCTGAAGATGGTATGTTTATGGGTTTTGATATTACTGAAAACACCTCAACCCTTTATTTCGGAATGTCAGATCCTCTTTTGTTACCAATGAATGAAAACGCTAAAATAACTGTAAAGTTCCAGCTTGATTCTGGCGGTAATTATGTTGACCCTCAAACAGATACAGTTATTTACGAACTCGAAATTACCGGTAGCGATGTGCTACCCGAAAACGAAGCAGGCCCCTATTACCCACTTTACGAAGTGGACGAAGCTTCTGTTGACATCAGGTGGAACGATTAATAAAATAAATTAAAAAAGCTATAGCGGCTATGCATTTTTTTTTGCATAGCCGCTTTTTATTTATATCCTACTGAAAGCTCCCTGCGGCAAATATTCCGTTTTATAATACCTTTCTTATTGCTGTTTATTGAAAATCATGTTTGTATTATCAGGGGGAGCTTATTATAAAAAAAAATATGTGTTTTTTTTTTATATTTTAATATGATTCATTTTATATTTTTTTGAATAAAAAAAGGAATTCATGGTTTTTTTTGGATTATTCATTTTTTATTTTGAATTTAAAACATAATATAAAGTTAAAGTTTTTGTAATCTATGAAAAAAAAAAATATTTTATTTGCAAAAAAATTAATAAAGCATAAACTAAACAAACAATGACAAACAAAGACACTAACCAAATCAATGAACCAATTTCAGAAAAACGCATAAACCGACGTTCTATTTTAATTGCGGGAGTTGTATTACTAACAAGTTTAGGATCAGTTTACTCCTGGAGTTTCTTTACGGCACCTCTTCGCGAACACTTTATGTGGAGCAACATGCAGATATCTTTTGTTTTTAGCCTTGCAGTTGCTGGACTTGGATTTGTAGCGCTCTATACCGGTCCCCTAGTGTCAAAGCTTGG
>PXBB01000114.1 GCA_003565735.1 Bacteroidales bacterium | reverse complement strand
GGGAACCCGGTCAGATCGTGAACGAAGGATTCGAGCAACTCCTCCGGAGTTTTCTCCCAGGAGTATTCCTCGACGATTTCAAGGAGCGCACGCCACTCCTTGGCCGATAGACAAACGGTGACCATCATTGACCACCTCCTTTCCTCCACGGGTGCGAGCTCATCCAGCCGCAAACCGCCGAAGCCTCCCAGCTTTCCGGCCGCTCCCAGGCTTCCGCCATGTCCTCGACCAGTCCGGCCAACACTTCTTCCAGGTTTCCGTTAGCCTCGTCGGCCGCGAGCCGTTCGGCATCGCGGAGGATTCGCGCCTCGACACGCAGGGTGATTTCGCCGCTCTCGCGGCCGTCCTTTCTTCCTTGTTTTTTCGGTTCTTTTCGGGTATTTCTTTTCATCGTTATTTATTAATTGAAGGCCAGTGGTTTACGTTTTCCCAAGCGAGCCGCTGGCCTTTTTTTGCGTTTTGTCGTCAAGCCAAAACTAACTAAATTTTAGCCGGTTTTAACTTGCTCTCCACTTGGTTAGCTTTAACTGACTAAAGGATGCAAGTTCTTTTTTCAGAAAACGGCCGCTGCCGCCCCAGTTGCCAAACCGACCCGTATAATCGGGACATGCAACGCGGCCGAAAACCTAAACACGAAGCACCGCCCTTCGGGCAGCGCCTCGCCCATTACCGGATTTTGAAGGGGCTCACCCAGTACGAGTTTGCCGATCTTCTGGGGATTTCCCGCAACCTGGTCGTCCATTACGAGCGCGCTTGCGAGAACCCGACGGCCGATTTCGTGATCCGAGCGGCCAAAACCCTCGACGTGTCCGTTGACGAGTTACTTGGCGTTCAGCCCCAACGAAGCACAAAGCGCGGCCCCTCGCCCAAGGCCCAAAAACTGGCCGAACGCATTTCAAAACTCCCCAAAAGCAAGCAGGCGGTGGTCATTGAGATGCTGGAAGGTTATCTCGACCGCGCTTCCTGATTCTTCCATCTTAGCCGCCAAAGCGCGCCGGGAGTGGCGGCGCAAGATTTCGGGCGGACTTCCCGGGCTTGTCCCGGGATGTCCAGGGCTTTTTTCCAACTATTGCGGCGGCGCCGCTGCTAAAATTCAAAGCGGAGTCGCTGGCGGGCTTGCCCCGGCAGTGTCTCCGCGACCGGGGTGCGTGCGAGCGGCCGGCCCGGGTTCGGGTTGTTTCGAGGCGGCCGGTATTGTCGGCGGCCAGCGGAGCGAGGCCGCACGGCGGGGCAACCGCCGCATTGGGTGGGAGGGGGAAGCCCCCGCAGTGGAGCGAAGCGGAACGTCCGTGGGGGCGCGTGGCGGGGCGCGACACAAAAAAGGTTCCCGCGTCCTAAGATGTCGGATACGGGGACCTGCGTCCAAAAAGCACCCGGGACCGCCGGGCGGGGGGCTCTTTTCTACGGGGCCTTATTTGTGACCCGGTACGGGGTGCGACCGGGGAAAAGGATTCGATACTTCCGGAGTCGTCCGAATGATCGGCAACGCTGCGACGGCAGGGGCACAATGGAGGCCCGGCTGACTTTAATTGCCAAGCGAAGCGCGGAGCGTAGCGGAGTTAGCGAACGGGGCGTCCCGGACTCCAACCCGGGGAGCCCTTCCCGCCATCGCCTCGCCCGCTTGAGCCCCACGCTGATTTGCCGGCTGGATCGCACAACGGATCTTATGTCGTCGTATGCGGCCCCGGCCAGTGAGCTTGCGAACGCAGGCGGGGTGCAGGGAGCCCGGGCGACCGGAAAGCATATGCGGCATAAGATACGTTGTGCGAGTAAGCAGGCTTCCGAAAACAAAAGGGCTCGAGCGGGCGAGGCGACGGCGGGAGGGGCGGCCGATTGGAACGGGGGCGTGCCGGTTGCCGTTGGGGCGAAGGCGAGCAAGGGGAGTATCCAGAAAACGGATTTATTAAATTTCGAAACGCAAAGGGGTATTTCTGTTTCTCCAATGCCTACCTTTTTAAACAGATAGATCAGGTAAGGTGCGCATTATTGCGTCTAACTCCAGATTAGCCGCATCAAAATCAAGAAACCCGCGCAATCCGGAATCCATGTCAATCTCGAAACAAAACGCGACCTTCTCCAACCCATTTGTCAAGTCTTCAAAGCTCTTCTTCGAGCCCGAATCACTGAGATATAGAAACGTCCAATAACCGTAATCCGCTAACTTATTGAAAGCACTTCCAATATCTCCGACCCTCTTCTCCACAACCTCCCCAAAGACTAGATTGCCTTCAACAAACAAAACATCAAATATCCCTTCAGATCTCAACAAGTTCGCAGGATTGGGCGACCTTCTTAACAGGAAGCAAAGTTTTTTCTTTGGGTAAATTGAGAGGAGAAAATCCAGAAGAGATTGCACCCAGTTTCCGCTTGTATACATGTCGTACGAAAAACACTCAAAAACTTTGCAGCTCTCAGGAAGAACACATCTTCTATCCAATGATAAAACAAACATCTCCCTGTAATCGACAAAATATAACCCATTTCTTTTCATATCTCCTCTGCATCATCTACCCCTTTTCATCGGCCAATTCCATGGCTTGTACCAGTTGTATTTCGTAATATGCCAATGTATTGGTAAAGTCGAGTTACCAATCGCCACCCTACAACTTGGTGCCGGAGACCCCGGAACGTTGCCTTTTCCAACTCGAAAATACCGATTATTCCACAAGACACTGGCTTTTCCTGCATTCGCTATAGGAATGATCGTTAAAGCAGTCGGATCCAATTCTGGACATGAATCCGCGCTATCATTGGGACCAGGAGCGTGTGCCACATTGGGATTCGTAACCAAAGCAGTAACGACGACTACACCAATTACAATTGGAATAAATTCACCCGTGGGATCCGTCCAATTCACCGGATTCCCCGCAACATACCCATACAAATTCGGCCCCTCGGGTAGCAACTCTCCATATCCGTTCAGAAGCAGATGGATCTCTTCCGGTCCAGTCATTGTGTCCGGCTGCATCATCCCCAGCGGGTCCCTGTTCAGCCAAAGTCCTAAGAATACCTTACTTTCCCATCCCATTTCCAATAGGATATCTAACGAAAATAACTATCAAAATAGGATACAACAAGGAAAAAAGGGCGACAAAAGCTGGATCCAGCACGGAACAGAAATACTTCATAGCTTCGGCCTTTTTTTCCTCTTCAAGACAATATGATCTGAAACCTTCCATAACCAAGACAAACTGAATGAAACCAAAAACCGACATAAATAAAACCCTCGCAAACGACATGAAATATTTTGACTTGCCGCTTAAATGAGTCGTCTCGTTCATACAAATATTACTCAATATTAATGCATCTCGCCTGCTTTTCACCTTGAAGTAGTAAACATCGGAAGATAAATGTGAATATTAACATTTGTCAGGCGCCAAGCCCATATTGCCGTGTTGTCAGTAACTCCATGTGTCGCCGCACCACCAATAGCGCCTAAAGCTGCGCCCGTTATCGCAGATTTACCCACATTGCCTAAACTAAAGCCTTCGCAGTCAGTCATCATTTCATCGATAACACCACCAGTAGTGCCGCCTAACAAACCCGCAACAGCGCCTCCGGCCCACTTTCCATATCTTGGGTTAAAAGTGCCACCCGTCACCGCTCCCGACGCAACACCAGATAGAGCACCTTGCCACCATGATTTACACGGATCTAATCCGCCAGTAATGGCACCGATCCCCCCGCCAATTATAGCCCCCACTCCAGCCCCTGGCCAATTCCAAAATTTCCCATCAGGGTCCCAACCATTGATTGGGTTATTCGGGCCGTATCCATACAAATTCGGCCCCTCCGGAAGCAACTCTCCATATCCGTTCAGAAGCATGTGAATATCTTCCGGCCCAGTCATTGCGTCCGGCTGCATCGTCGCCAGCGGGTCCCTGTTCAGCCAAACAGTGGGACCCGACGCGGTTTCGTAGCTCGAACCGGCTTTTTCCCGGCGCGGGTAACGGGATCGAGCGCCGTTTTCCCCGGC
>PXBB01000075.1 GCA_003565735.1 Bacteroidales bacterium | reverse complement strand
TTGTTTTTTTTGTGCGGCATGCCACATGGCAATCAATTTCCAAACAGCATCCCATAATGCAAGAATAATAATTGCGCCAATGAGCACAAATCCGGTTTGTTCAATTAGGTTTTCCATAAGTTTTTGATTTAAAGGTTTAGTAAAAATAATTGAGCCAGGTGATTGAGATATAAAGTGAGAATTTCAACAAGGAATATTATGATAATAAAAGAGACTACAGCTTTAGAACCTTTTACATTGCAGGATACTTTATAAGCATTGTACATTAATGTTATCATCCACGCAATGAGTAAAATCATAAGCAGTGTAAAAAAAATAAAAAGTATAAACTCAACACGGCTTAAGGATGTAGGATGACCATGTTCAAGGTATTTGAATAATAAGTAGGCACCACCTTTCTCAATAAGCCCGGAGGTATTTAAAAAAGGAGCTAACAAGAGTGGTGCTCTTGCTAAAGTTTGCGTACCAATCACATCAATAAATCTGACAGAAGATTTTGAAAGGAGTAAACCGGCAAGGTAGATAAAAACGGACATACTCATTAAATTTACTATGCCATAGGATAAAAAGTTTAAAAAACCATAGGTTTCTTTATAACCGTACTTGATATCCAGAAGTCCGGGAAAGTGAGTGTTGAAAAGAAAAGCAAAAAGAGCTGTAATAACTATTATTAAAAAACCAAGGCCTAATGCTTTAAGTCCGGCAATTCTATGAAATGGATTGAAGATAAAATTTTGCATATCACAATTCTTTTAGAGTTTGAATATTTTTTATTTTTTCTATAATGTCATCTAAAATATTTCTGACAGAAGGATAGCTCAAATTTAAGTGTTTCGACATTTCTTTTAAACTGCCACTTTGTTTTACAAAATGAATTATAAAATCTTGTTCTTCAATATTTAGGCTGCACAGTAATGCCATTTCGAAATGCCCATTTACACTTGTATTACAGCTGTCGCACTGCAATGTTTTAACTTTTAACTTTTCTTCGCACGAGGGGCATAAAACGGGAAATTTTTGCTTGACTTCCATAATATTCATTTTAATTTCGGGACAAATATAATACAAAAATAAATAAAAACAATAAAAAAATTAAAAATATTTAAAAAATAATAAAATAAAATAATTATATAATTAATAAAATGTATTTATTTTGAAATGTATTGATAAGTGATGTAAATCTTTACTTTGTTTTTTTTTGGCTGGTATATACGTGTTCAGCCAAGAATTAAGTAGGCTCCCACATAAATTTGGATTCAATTGTTAAAAAAAATTAAACTGCTTAATAAGCAAAACAAAAAAGCTATTTTTGCTAAAATAAATTATTAACCACAAAGTTTAAAAAAATGAAGCCAAAAGTAAGTATCATTATGGGCAGCATGTCAGACTGGAAAGTTATGGAAAAAGCTGCCAATCAATTGAATGATTTGGAAATTCCATTTGAAGTAAATGCGCTTAGCGCACATCGTACACCTGAAGAGGTTGAAAAATTCGCCAAATCTGCTTCAGAACGAGATATTAAAGTGATAATAGCAGCAGCAGGTATGGCCGCTCATTTACCCGGGGTAATAGCCTCAATGACAAGTGTACCTGTAATAGGCGTTCCCATAAATGCCAGCCTTGATGGATTGGATGCTTTGTTAGCTATAGTGCAGATGCCACCGGGTATCCCCGTTGCAACTGTCGGCATTGATGCGGCGCAAAATGCTGCACTCCTGGCTGTTCAAATGATGGCTACAGGCGACAAGGAATTGTATGAAAAACTACAGGTATTCAAGGCACAATTGAAAGAAAAAATCGTTAAGGCTAATGAAGCCTTGAAAGAAGTTAAGTTTCAATATAAAGTGTAGAGCAGGGGCAAAGAGCTCGTACAAATCATTTTTTCAAAGTGCCTAAAGTAGTTTTTTGAGAAAATTGCATAAAAAAAGGCTGTCATTAATGACAGCCTTTTTTTTATATGAAAAAGTGTTATACTATTGCAAAGGTTCGATAATTTCGACAAGCTCAGGCAGGTCTATTCCAAGTTCTTTTAATCTTTCGATTTTTGGGATGCCTTTTTCATTCCAGCCGCGTCTTTTATAAGCCGCTTTTTGAACTTTGTCATATTGCTCGTAGCGGTATTTTCTGAGGATAGCCATTTTTTCAGGGGTTGTTTTATCATCAATATCAAATCCCAGTTCTTTCAGCTGCCCATCATATCTTTCCTGGCGCGATTCGTATTCCTCTTCTGTAACAGGACCAACGGCTCTGTATGGCGGGATATCATCCTCAAAGGAATTTTTACCCAACATAAGTCCCATAATTTTTTGCAGGTTATGAACTTTTGCTGATTCGTCAAGCATTATTTTTTCATCAACTTTTCTGCCTGTCATTCCTTCAACAAACTTCCAGTAGTTCTCAACGTGTTCCGGAATTTTAGCGGCTATCTGGGGCGGATGTTTTTGGGCATTATCGGCCGGTACAACATCGTTCCATACAATTTTGCATAAGCCATATAGGCCAAACCAGGTTCTAAAAAGAGGGAAGTAGTATAATGCTTCCGCTTTATCTTCAAAGGATGGTATCTGATTGTTGACCATGTCCATAAATATGAGCCATGCTTCATCGTGCTGAGGCCCTTTTAATGCTAGCGAATAGCCGGCTTGCTGGGCTAATGATTCTTTAGATACATATTCGGAGAATTCAAGACCTTTTACCTCCATGCCAATATCGCGAACAAAGTCTGCTTTTTCAGGATGTTTTTCAGCCCATTTATTTTTAAGATATTTGATGCCTTGTCCCACTTCAACACCAAATCCTTTGCCTCTGGCCATTTGATGGAGTATTTCAAGGGTGTCGGTTGTGGCACCAAAATTGAGTTCTAAACCATCAGTATCCTTTTTGTCGATGATACCGTTTTCAAAACATTCCATAACAAAAGCCATACAAGTAGCAAATGAGATGGTATCAATGCCGTAAGTGTCGCAATAAAAGTTATATTCTACACAAAAGTCCATGTCGAAGCAGCCCATATTGGAACTTCCTGCAGCTGTTTCGTATTCAGGGCCGTCAACAATAACTTTATGCCCTTTGTAGGGGCCTGTTCTAAGTTCAAAATCTTCTACAGCCTTAGCACAGGCCATTGAGCAGCCATGCCAACATTGGTCCGGATGGCCTTGCGTAAAATATGATTTTTTCATCATATTAGAATCAATGCGCCATGTATCTTCATGGGTGCCATATTTGAAGTTTTTTACAGGCAAGAGGTCATAATTGTTCATAACCTCTACAATATTGGCTGTTCCCACTTCTCGCATACGGCATTGGTAAGGATCAAGTGTTGCCATTTCGGCATTAACTTTCATGCCGTGCTCTTGAATAAGTTTGGCATTTACGGGATGGTTACGATTGTCGGAAACTTGTATGGCTCCTGTCGGACATACGTAAGCACAGCTGGTGCAGCCTACACAATGAGGGTCAACATTTTCGAACGGCATGGCAATATGCCTTTTGATGCCCCTGCCGGCAAAATCAATAATGTCTTCTTGTATAAATTCGTTGCAAGCTCTGGTGCAATGTCCGCAAAGAATACATGCATGTGCACTGTCTTCGGTAAGATACGATTTATACTTGTCTTTATCTGTGGCACCACATTCACGGGCTACCTTTTGGATAATTTCTACATTTGGCCAACGTCCCAGATACATTTCAGCCAGATTTTGCCTGTATTTTTTTACGACTTCAGAATTGGTTTCAACTTTGATTTCACTTCTGACTGGAAAGTTACAGCTTGTAACCAAACGCTTTCTGCCACGTTCTTCAATTTCGACAATACAAAGTCTGCATGAGCCATTAGGTGTAAGATCCTTATGGTGACACAAAGTTGGAATGGCAATGTTGTTTTTAAGAAGGTCAGGTAGTAGGAAATTGTCTTCTACTATAGTTATGGGTTTACCATCAACGAGGATATTTATTTTATTGGTTTTCTTTTTAGCCATTATTTTACCTCCACATGATTTTATAATAATTTTTTAATATTTTATTGTTATTAAAGCCGCTACTCAATCGTAACAGCATCAAATTTGCACGATTCTTCGCAAATGCCACATTTAATACATTTATCTTGATGGATGACATGTAGCTTTTTAGCTTCTCCGCTGATACAGTCAACCGGACAGTTTTTAGCACACACCCTGCATCCTGTACAATTATCATTGATATGGTATTGGATAAGAGGCTTACAAACACCGGCACGGCATTTCTTATCATTGATATGTTCTTCGTATTCATTGCGAAAATAGCGAATGGTTGAAAGAACAGGGTTAGGTGCGCTACCTCCTAATTGACATAATGAGGTTTTAATGACAGTTTCCGACAATCTTTCGAGCTCTTCTATATCGTCTTTTTTGCCATCGCCGGCGCATATTCTGTCGAGAATAGAGCGCATGGCAAAGAGTCCTTCACGGCAAGGTGTACATTTTCCACAACTTTCGTCAACGAGAAAGTTTGTAAAATACCGTGCGACATCAACCATACATGTTTTTTCGTCCATGACAATCATACCACCCGAACCCATCATGGAACCGGCTTCTGTGAGAGAGTCGAAATCAACAGGCATATCAAGTTTTTCTGCTGGGATACAGCCACCGGATGGGCCGCCCGTTTGGACAGCTTTAAAACGTTTTTTGCCGGGTACACCACCACCAATATCTTCGATGATTTCGCGCAAAGTAATGCCCATAGGGACTTCTACCAATCCTGTATTTGTGATATCTCCTACAAGAGAAAAAACTTTAGTCCCACTGGAACCGCCCCATGGATTGTCTTTAACATTACCTGTTCCAATTGAAGCAAACCATGCGGCTCCTTTGCGTATGATTTCGGGTATATTGGCGTAAGTTTCCACGTTGTTGAGAACGGTAGGCTTATCTCTAAAGCCTTGTTCTACACTGCGGATATATTTTGCTCTGGGCTCACCTACATGTCCCTGCATACTGCGCATAAGCGCTGTTGATTCGCCACAGACAAAAGCACCGGCTCCACGGTGTATATGTATGTCAAAGCAAAAGTCGGTACCCAAAATGTTATCACCCAGCAAGCCATATGCACGTGCTTGTTTTAATGCTATTTGCAACCTATCCATAGCCAGAGGGTATTCCGCACGTATATAAATGTACCCTTCTTTTGATCCGAGGGCAAAGGCTGCTATAAGCATTCCTTCAATTACTGTATGAGGGTCTGTTTCTATTATGGATCTGTCCATGAAAGCGCCGGGGTCTCCTTCATCGGCATTACATACGACAAATATTTCTTCATTTTTATCAATAGCTGCTTTCTTTCCGCTTTGCCATTTAACACCTGCGGGAAAACCACCACCACCACGGCCTCTGATACCAGAATCGACAACTTCTTTAATGATGCTGTCGGGTTGGTTTTCATCCAAAACTTTTTTTAACCCCTCATAACCATTTCTTGCTATGTAGTGGTCTATATTTTCAGGGTCTATCAAGCCTTTGTTACGCAGGGCTATGAGTTGTTGTTTTGAGAAGAAAGGGATATTATCCATTTTCTCGTTAATTGCACCATCAACGGGATTCTTATGCAGTAATCTTTCAACAGTTTTACCGTTAAGAAGGTGACTTTCTACTATTTCTTCAAGGTCTTTGGGATTTACTTTTTGGTAAAAAGTACCTTCAGGCTGCACGACAATAATGGGTCCAACGGCACAAAAGCCGTTACATCCTGTAGCAACAGCTATGAAATCGTTGTCGATACCTTTTTCTTTCAATATTTCGCTGAGCTTATTTTTTAGGTCGAAGCCACCTGTTGAAACACAACCTGTTCCGGTACATACCATAAGCATTTTCTTATACTTGCTTTGGTTTTCATTTTCCTGTGCAGCTATGCGTGCTAAATCTTCGCGTTTTATCTTAGCCATTAGTCACCTCCTTTTTATTTGCTTCTTCTTTTTTGAGAAGTTTTTGACAATCCTTAGACATCACATTACCGTAAACTTTTTCTCCTATTTTAATAACCGGAGCTATTGAGCAAGCGCCAATACAAGCTACAGCTTCAAGGGTGTATTTTTTATCGTTTGTAGTGCCTCCTGCTTTTACATCAAGTATTCTTTCAAAGGTATCAAGTATCCGGGCTGCTCCTTTAACATGGCAAGCTGTGCCCATACATACCTGTATGGTTGTTTCTCCCTTTTTGTCTATAGTTAGAGAACTGTAGAACGTGGCTATGTGATAAAGCTCTGCTTTGGGTCTTTTGGTTTTTGCAGCAATAGTGTCAATTGCTATTGGAGACACATGCCTGAAACGTTCCTGAACATCCTGCATCATTTCAATGACGTATTCAGGGTTGGTATCCCATTTTTCAATAATAGCATTAATTTCATCGACTGTATTTTTACAACAGCCTTCATTAGATTTTACTTTTTCTTCAAATTCATCCACCACTTTACTTTTTTCAATAGTCCATGATGGCATGATTTGCTCGTTGCGGGTAAAAATAGCACGTAAATTTTTGTTGCGGAATACGGTGCCAATACCACCCCTTCCTGCCTGTTTAAGGCGTGGTAAGCTTCGGCGCCAATCCCAGAAAGAAAAGTTAAGGATGCCCATTTTGGAATGCTCGGAAGCTTGTCCGGCAGAAACCACGGCTATGTTTCTTTTATCAAGTTCATTATCGGCAAAAATTTCCGGAATTTCTTCAGCAATAAGATGGCTGTCCTTAGCTTCTATATTAGCTTCCAGAATGCTTACTTGACGTTTAGGCGCGTCTATGTATATCATAACTTCCTGCGAAGCTTTTCCAACTACCGTAAGCGCATCAAAGCCGGCAAACTTTAGGTAGGGGCCAAAGTATCCTCCAACGTTTGAATCGATAATAGTTTCCGTAACAGGGGAAATGGATGTAACAATTGTTTTTCCTGCGCCCGGAAATTCTACCGAGCCAGCCAAAGGTCCGGGTCCAAAACAAATAGGGTTCCCGGGGTGCTTCCAGGAAATCTCATCCTTTAAGGGTTGAATTTCTTTGAACATAAGCCAAAGGTCAAAACCTTTGCCTCCCACCCATAATTCTTTCATTTTTTCGGTAACCGGATCTATTCTGATTTCGTTATGGCTCAGATCTACACGAAGTGTGCGTCCTGCATAACCTTTATCCAATGTTACCGGCTCGTATGAGAATGAGGCTAAAACCTTTGTCTCTACGGCTTTTTTTTGACTTGTAATACTCATAAAAATCCTCCAATAATGCTTTTAATGCTTTTTTTGTAATATGAATTTAGTGCAGTTTTTTGCAAATATATATTTTTTTAATACAATTCGGATTAATAAAAAAATTAACCCCCATGAGCCAGATGAAATACGGATATCTGTGCATTATCTTCTACTTCATAGGTGTCATAGTCTTCTTCTAAAATTAAAACGCCATTGACAGTAACAGTGATAAGGCTGTAGTTGTAGCCCATTTTGTTCAGGACATCACTTACAGTCATGCCCGGCTGCCACTCAATCTTGTCTCGGTTGTTTATAGTCAGCATTAAGTCCTCCTTTTTTTGCGATTATTTCAATGGCTAAGTTAGCCTGCATATTTGCAACTATGGCTACTCTTGCCGATGTTAAACCTAAATCCATATTTGTAAAACCGTCGCCACAAAAGTATATATTGCCTACTTTTTGGACTTTGAGTAAATCGGTGTTGCCAAAGCCTGAAAGCCCATTGCCTACAATAACAGGTTTGTCAGGAAATGCTTTTACCCACGATTCGATGAGAAATTTTTTACTTTCTGCTCTGTCAAAAGCTTCAATCAAGATATCTGCCGGATAAAATATCTTTTCAGTATCTTCTTTGTCAATCTGTTTGATTTGTTTTTCGATAATGATTTCAGAATTGATATTTTTTAAATGCTTTGAAAGAGCATCCACTTTGAGCTTGCCAACATCATTTAAAAAAAAATATTGCCTGTTAAGATTGGAAGGTTCAATGATATCAAAGTCGAGCAGTATAAGCTTGCCTATGCCGGCTCTTGTTAGTGCAACTGCAATATTGGAACCCAGACCACCACATCCGGCTATGCCAACAACAGCGTTCTGCATTAAAGCCGTTAACCCTTCAACGTTTCTGGCAAATATCAAATCCTTACCCAACTCCATATTTGTATTAAACTTAACTTTCGTCTAAAATAGCAATTTAGAAAAATTGTTGAAGGGCAAAAATAAAAAAATTTAAATAAGCGCCTTTAAAAAACCGAATATATTTTGATGTGTGATGTAATGAAAAGCTAAAATTTTCTCATGTCCTTTAAAGTGTTTGGAAACTCAAATGAGAATGGTTCAGTTCAAAATTCTTAGCAGGTGTTTTAATTTATCCGTTTGAATGAAGTCTGCATTTTTTTCTAAAGCTTCCCAGTTTCTGCTTTTTGAGTGCGCATTAAAGACAGCCAGTTGAAAGTCATTTTCATGTAAAATCTTTACCTGCTGTTTAGTAATTTTATCAACCGATGTAACTAAGCCTTCTAATTGAAACTCTTTAGCAATAGCCAATCCTTTTTCAAATTCTGAATATATAAATATTTTTATATCATCTCTTTTGTTTTTTAATGATCTGATTAAGTCGGTGCGCTTGAATTCTACATAAACATTTTCAACCATGTTGTACCTGTCAATAATGTTTATAAGGGCATCATTAAATTTATTGAGATAATACGCTGATGTGTCGGGATTGAAATTTTTACAATCCAGAAAGAATATGTATTGATGCAAATTGTCGATGTTATCAAATAACTGCTCAAGTGTTATGAGGCTGTAGTTTTGATAAGGGGTATTATTATAGGTTGTTCCTTTAAGCTCGGCCCAGTTTTGTTTGTAAATTTGCCCTGATGCAGTTGTTTTTCCATCTAAGTGGCGGTCGTGAAAAGCGACCAATACGCCATCTTTAGTCATCTGCACATCTATTTCGGTGCCATCAGCACCCAAATTGAGACAATACATAATAGACTCATAAGTGTTCATAGGGTAGGTTGAGCCAATTCCCATGCCACCATGTCCTAAAACTGTTACCTTGTTGTTTATATTTTCTATGTTTATATCTTTATCCGTACAAGAAAACATGAAGAATAAAAAAATGCAATAAAGAAGTTTTTTTTTCATATTTTGAAAATTTATTTAAAAAACATAACCAAAAGCGATGCCTGCCCAATGCCTGTAAGGATTGTTTAATTCTATTGATGGGGTATATGCACAGCTGAAAAAGAGGCCTTTCTTTTTTTGATAAAACCTGTAGCCAAAACTAAAATGGGTGTTTAAGTGTGTTTTTCGCTCTTTCCGAAAACTTGTGTGATTGGCTTGTACTAAGCTGGTTATTGTCTGGCCCATTCCTAATTCAAGCTGATGATTACGACCAAAAGTACCATACAAAGTAATGGGAACAATTATATCGGGGTTGATAGTGTTTGTATAGTCTTTTATACGGTATGTGCCAAGCCCCAAACGTATTGAAACTGTGGATTGATGTGTTTGAAAAAAAATCTTTCATAATTTAATGAGCCATAACCGGCTGCTCCTCCTGCTTCCAGAAATATTATGTTTTGAAGTAAGGTGTCCCTGCTTTGATTAGCATAGGATGTCTCAGTTGATAAAAAAAATAAAACGATAATAATCTGCCCAAAAGCTCTCATGAAATAGTGTGTTTATTTAAAATGATGTTGTTTTATCCAAGAACTTGTTTCGTCTTTTAAAAATATATGGGATGGAAACGCAAACCATTACCGGAGTGGAATTCAAAAGCTGGCATTGGGATTTTTAAAAAAGAGAACAGATGCGCTATGGCATTAAAATATTTATTTTCAATAGGGATTTTTTTTAAGTTTATATCAAGGGATAAAAAGAATTGTCTGTGGCGTTCAAATTCAGGTAAGGGTTTTCCGTTTAATGTTGAAGGGTTGCTGTAAGCGCCCAGTATGCCATCGGCACTGTAGCCAATAGAAAGGTCGAGCCACGGAGGCAGGTTGTTGTTACCCCTTAAAAATAACTGTGGGCTAACGGACAACCAAAAGCTGATGGCATTATAGTCCTTGAGGAAGTTTTGAGGTATGTTGTCACCAAAAATATCAGGTCTGTATTCTGCGTACTGAGAAGGCCAAAAGGAATATTTAAGGTTGAAATAATTGTCATCCCACAATGCTTTTTGACTTACGTACAATGCTGATCCGGCAAGATTTGCAGCAAAATCGCCCCAGGAGAAACCCCATTCGGCTGAGAAACCGTCAAGTATTTCAATAACAGAAAGATATAATGAGCCGGCAAATCCACCGTACCAAAGGGCTTTGCGTTCGTCAATTTCTGCCCAAAGGAGTGTTTTATGACCTAAAATGCCCATATAATATGAGGCCGTTGCATGGCCTAGTTTATCCATTTGCTTCCACGACTTATTGTCATCGTAAAAATGAAAAGATGTCTGCGGGTAGTCTTTATACCACAGAAAATAAAGTCCTGTGAGTGACCCCGCGTATGCTGCTGCTCCTGAGTAAAAAACAAGGCGTCTTTTTTGTTTTGTAGTAAGTTTATTCTCTTCAATATTGTTGTCAAATTCAAGAAAAAATGGCATAATGCCGTCCTTAATATCTGTTATTGAATCCTTTGAGAAACTTTGTTGCACAGACAGCAGTAAAAAAACAGCAGTAAAAAAGAAAAACTTCATTATATATTCATTATTGTTTCATAGCCGGCTTTCAGAATGTCAGCAGCGCCTTCTTCGGAGTGTGATTCGGCATAAGTGCGTAATACAGGCTCAGTGCCGGAGGGGCGTATCATAAACCATTCGTTATCACTAAAATAGTACTTAAAACCATCCATGGTTTCGGTTTTTACAACCTTATAAGGTCCAAAAGCACTGTAAACATTATTTTTACAATTATTCACGATGCGTTTTTTTAAATCCGGTTCTATTTTCAAGTCTGACCGCTTAAAAGCAAAAGGCCCAACAATATCATACACTTCGTTGATGATATCTCTGAGTGATTTTCCGCTTTTCACCATAAACTCCCAAACCACAAGACCATTCCAAATACCATCTCTTTCGGGAATGTGTCCTGCCACTGATATGCCTCCCGACTCTTCACCACCCACCAAGATATTTTCTTTTAACATCAAAGCACAAACATGTTTAAAACCAATAGGCACTATTTCCAGGGGAAGCTGATAATGCTTACACATTTTTGCGATTTTTACTGTTGATGAGACAGCAGTAGCCACTTTTCCACTTTGCCCTTTATATTTTTTTAAATAATGAATAAGCAATAGTATGATGTGGTGTGCATCAATGTATTGTCCTTCATGGTCGAAAAGCGCAATACGGTCGGCATCGCCATCAACCGCTAAGCCGCAGTCAATATTTTCAGAAAGTTTAATAAGTTGCGAGAAGGGGGTAAGATTTTTAAGCAAAGGCTCCGGAGGCACACCATCGAAGCCCGGGTTATATTCGCAATGCATAAAGGTGATGTCAGGGAATAGGCGCCGCATCACATTTTGACCGGAACCGTACATAGCATCGAAAGCAAATGAAAGGTCTGAGTCCCGAATAGACTGAAGATCAAAATGGGCTTCTATATGGTTGCAGTAAATGGTTTCAAGGTCAACATATTGAATAGAGCCACTGTCAACAAGGTTTTCAACAGAGCAATTATCGAGGTTGAGGTGACAACTGTCGGGTATAAGAGCTTCAATAGCTTTAATATCATCATCAAGGAGAGGCCCGCCATAAGCACCTTTAAGTTTGTATCCATTGTAGAGTGGGGGATTATGACTGGCTGTAACAACTACACCCAAATCGGCTTTGAGCTTAACAACCCCAAGTGAAACCATAGGCGTGGAGGCAAAGTTGTCTGAAAGAAAAACTTTTATGCCTGATAAAGCCAGTATTTTAGCCACAACTTCGGCAAACATAAGACCACCAAAACGGCAATCGTAGCCAACAACAATACTGCTTTTGGTCTTTTGCTTTCCAAGCCACTGAGCAGTAGCTAAGGCAACTCTTGACACATTGTTTACTGTAAAATCTTTGGCTATGACAGCACGCCAGCCATCAGTGCCAAACTTTATCGGGTTCATAACAAAGCTTTTAAAGAATAATTATCGTGCAAACCTTCTGATTTCTTCAAAGTATCTGTGCTTGTCAACCAAAAAATTGGTTTTGTAGGTACCACCTCTGACACTATAAATAGAAGTACCCCTTTGTAAACGTGCCAACCTTCTTATATCACGCTGGGTGTAAATCTCATCATCTTGCCCCACTATAAAGAGAATGGCTTCAAGGTGATCGCCTTTTTCATCCAATGCATATTGCGGCTCGAGAGCCAGCCTGTTAAAACCAAGCGGTAAGAGTACATTTTTGCCGGTAGCAGATGCCAAAGAAGACTGTACGGCATCTAAAGTAGTATAGGGCGAATCAGCAATGATACCGTTGACTTCAGTTCTGTTTGCACCAACTGCTAATGAAAGTCCTGCTCCCATGCCAACGCCCCAAAGGTGCAAGGTTCTGGCGCGCGATAAGTAGCGGTTAATGTAATTAATAGCAGCATGTAAATCATTTTCAAACTGTGCATAAATGTAAAAATTAGGATTGATGTCAAAGTCATCGCTTTCACCAAATCCTCTGTAGTCGTAAGTTAATACATAATAACCCAATGTGACAAAGTTGGAAGCCAACTCAATAAGGTCAGCCATATTGCCTTGCCCGCTATGACTCAGAATGACCGCTTTGGCAGATTGCTCGCGTGGCTTATACAGCCAGCCTTTAAGTGTTAATCCGTCATCTGTTCTTAAATTTACTTCTTCATAATCGATGCCAAACTCTTTTGGCAGTACGGCATATTCTCTAACCGGATCAAGGGCTAATGACTGATGCGCAAATAATACACAAACTGCAAATAATAATACTTTATTCATTTTTTTTTGAGAGCAAATATAATTTATTTTTTTAATTTGATAATAGCGTACTTGCGGTATTATTTTATTTACAAAAATGGGCTTAATACTGATAGGTACTGCTTATACAACACACCCATAGTTAGTTTTACACATCGCATAATGGTGTAACAATAGCTTTGTGGCGTGCTACATATTTCTTCTGTACTGCCCGCCCACATCATACAAAGCTTGAGTTATTTGTCCCAGCGAGCAGTACTTAGTGGCTTCCATAATCTGCTGAAAAATATTTTCATTTCTGACAGCAGCTATCTTAAGGTCTTGTAGCGCCTTCTCTTGTTGACTGCTGTAGCACTTATGAAGATTTTTCAAAGTTTTTAGCTGGTGTTTTTTTTCTTCCGTTGTTGACCTGATAACTTCTCCCGGAATCACAGTAGGCGAACCATCATTAGACAAAAAAGTGTTGACACCCATAATGGGTAGCTTGCCTGTATGTTTCATATGTTCGTAATACAACGATTCTTCCTGGATTTTACTTCTTTGATAGGCTGTTTCCATAGCACCTAATACGCCTCCTCTTTCAGAAATACGGTCAAATTCTGCCAGGACAGCTTCTTCCACAAGTTCGGTCAATTCTTCTATTATAAAAGAGCCTTGTATAGGATTTTGATTTTTGGCCAACCCCAGTTCATGATTGATAATCATTTGTATGGCCATAGCCCTGCGTACAGAAGCTTCGGTAGGCGTTGTAATAGCCTCGTCATAGGCATTGGTGTGCAGTGAGTTGCAATTGTCATAAATAGCATAAAGAGCTTGTAGCGTTGTGCGTATGTCGTTAAAATCTATTTCCTGGGCATGCAACGACCTTCCCGATGTTTGGATATGGTATTTGAGCTGCTGTGACCTTTTATTGCCTTTGTATTTATGTTTGATGGCTTTTGCCCAAATACTGCGCGCCACGCGACCAATAACAGAAAACTCTATGTCAATACCATTGGAAAAAAAGAAAGACAAGTTTGGTGCAAATTTATCAATATCCATACCACGTGATAAATAATACTCCACGTAGGTAAAGCCGTTGGCCAGCGTAAAGGCCAGCTGGGAAATAGGGTTGGCGCCAGCTTCTGCTATATGATAACCTGAAATAGAAACAGAGTAAAAGTTGCGTACATTATTATCAATGAAATAGTCCTGCACATCTCCCATTAACTTGAGGGAGAAGTCTGTAGAAAAGATACAGGTGTTCTGCCCCTGGTCTTCTTTTAATATGTCGGCCTGAACAGTTCCTCTTACTACCGATAAGGTTTGCATTTTGATTTTTTCATACACATCTTTAGGTAACACCTGATCGCCGGTAATCCCTAAAAGCATAAGACCCAGGCCATCGTTTCCTAAAGGCATTTGTC
Source organism: Bacteroidales bacterium (assembly GCA_003565735.1). GTDB lineage: Bacteria > Bacteroidota > Bacteroidia > Bacteroidales > PXBB01 > PXBB01. Next base: position 2,375 of record PXBB01000075.1, on the reverse strand, counting down.
CCATGTATGAGGGTTTTTCTATCCCTCTTTCCTTATAAATATCATCAATCTTTGCTCTGATTTTATTTTCTAAACCATTTTCTTTAATATAAATTTCGCATTGCTGATCTATGGCCGCATTCATAAAATAACCCACCAGCATGGGTGCCGGCCCGTTGATAGTCATTGAGACCGATGTGCTGGGGTCTGATAAGTTAAATCCTGAATACAATTTTTTAGCGTCGTCTAAACAGCAAATGGAAACACCTGAATTGCCAACTTTCCCATAAATATCGGGTCTTAAATCAGGGTCGTTGCCATACAGTGTAACAGAGTCGAAAGCTGTTGAAAGCCTTTTAGCAGGCATGTCTTTAGAGAGATAATGAAACCTTTTATTGGTTCTTTCAGGACCACCTTCGCCGGCAAACATACGCGTGGGGTCTTCACCTTCTCTTTTGAAAGGAAATACGCCTGCCGTAAAAGGGAAAGCTCCCGGAACATTTTCAACTAAATTCCATTTCAAAATATCACCCCATGCTTTATATTTTGGCAGGCATATTTTAGGAATTTCCAGGTGTGACATTGTTTTGGTGTGGGTTTTAATTTTTATCTCCTTATCCCTTACCTTAAAGATGAAAAATTCGTTTTTGTACATCTCTTTGGTTTTTTCCCACTTATCCAGTAAATCTTTATTTTCAGGTTCAAGTTGCTTTTCAATTTCAGAATATAAAGATGCTACTTTTTCAATAGCCCCATTATTGTCAGAGTTATCTGTTGACTTTAACGTGTCCATTGATGTTTTGAGCGCATAAAGCTTCTGAGCAACTTCAGCTTGTTCATCAGCATTATTGTTGTAGTCACGTACTGTTTCAGATATTTCGGCCAGATACCTTACCCGCTGGGGCGGGATGATGTATATCTTGTCGGGAACCTCGCTGATCAGCTTAGTAGAACTTACAAAATGAGCTTTGGTTTTGTCGTTTATAAGTTTCAAAAGTTCTTTGTAAAAAAGATTGACACCGGCATCGTTGAATTGTGAAGCTATTGTTCCATAAACCGGCATGGTGTCAAAATCTTTATCGAAAAGCCTGTGGTTTCTCTGAAACTGTTTCTTTACATCGCGCAGCGCATCAAGTCCTCCTCTTTTATCAAACTTATTGAGAGCGATGATATCAGCATATTCAAGCATGTCAATTTTTTCGAGTTGGGAAGGGGCCCCAAACTCCGGTGTCATTACATACAGGCACAAATCACTGTGGTCAACAATTTCGGTGTCAGATTGTCCGATTCCTGAAGTTTCAAGTATAATGAGGTCAAAAGAAGCTGCTTTCAACACATTAAGGGCAAATCGCACATGCTTGGAAAGCGCAAGATTGGATTGCCTTGTTGCCATAGACCTGACATAAACCCTGTTGTTGTTGATAGCATTCATTCTTATTCTATCGCCCAACAAGGCGCCGCCGGATTTACGCTTGGTAGGGTCAACACATACTGCTGCTATGGTTTTATCGGGGAAATCTATAAGAAATCTTCTGATAAACTCATCTAATAGTGACGATTTTCCGGAACCACCTGTTCCGGTAACACCCAGCACAGGAGTGGTTGATTTGGCGGCATCCTTACTAAAATCAGGAAACTTAGACTTGAACTTTTCGGGATTGTTCTCTAAAGCTGTTATTAGTTTAGCAATGGCTGCATGATTTTTATTTTTAATGTCTTCAATTGTAATATTGAAATCTTCGCCTCTGGCAAAATCCGACTTCTCAAGGACATCGTTTATCATGCCTTGCAAGCCCATAAGCCTGCCATCATCGGGGGCGTAAATACGAGAGATGCCGTAACTGTGCAACTCATCAATTTCTTCCGGCAATATCACGCCGCCGCCGCCACCAAATATTTTAATATGACCAAAACCCTTTTCTTTGAATTGGTCATACATGTATTTAAAAAACTCTATATGTCCCCCCTGATAAGATGTTATAGCCACGGCCTGCACATCTTCCTGTATGGCACAATCTACTATTTCCTGAACAGAACGGTTGTGTCCCAGGTGTATCACTTCTGCTCCGGTAGATTGAATGATACGACGCATTACATTTATCGAAGCATCATGACCGTCAAATAAAGAAGTGGCTGTTACTATGCGAATCGGATTTTGAGGTTTGTAAATGTCAGTGCTAATCATAAAAAAGTTTTTTGGGATTATCTAATATTTAATTATTTGTAAAAATATAATTTTTTTAATTACGGAAACCCTTTCTGTTTTAAAAAAATGATTGAATTAGGCACTTAAGCAATAAGATTTTTATAGGTGCATGGTGAGCTGTTTACCATCCGTCTCATCAGATTGGTAAATATTTTTTCTTTCATAAAGTTTCGATTAAAGCGATACGTGT
>PXBB01000029.1 GCA_003565735.1 Bacteroidales bacterium | reverse complement strand
GGACGGGAAATACCCCTGCAGTAGGTAGTGCAGGAAACCGACTAGAAGGACCTTACACCAAAGATGCTACCAATTGGATAAACTCAGGTGTTTCACCACAAACGCCTAACAGTGTCAATCCGGGAGTTACACTGCCCACATCGGATACATTAAGCGGCTTTACATGGAGCCTTAATGGCGTAGTTACCAGCTATAACAATCCTGATTCTGTGGTAGGGCCATTCACAGTTAATGGTTTATATCAGTATGTAGCCACTTATGTAACACCTTGTGGTATATTTACCGATACGGTTAATGTGCACGTGGGTATTCCTGCTAAAGATTTGACCGTTCAAAGTATATTAGAGCCGGACACAGACTTTTGTTATGATGGCAATGTGCCGGTAACCTTGGTTATTGGAAACTTAGGTATAGACACCGTCTTTGGCGGCTTTACGGCCTCTTACACTATCGACTATGGTACACCAGTTACTGAAGCCCTTAATGATACTATTTTGCCCGGGGACTCCATAATCTATACTTTTAATACTTTGATTAATTTCCCGCTTGTCGGTCATGACACAACATTTTTCTTAACCACTTATGTGGATTTACCCGGTGACCCTTATCAGTTTAATGATACATTAACTGTCGAGCGTGATTTCTTTTATATTCCTGATAATCCTATAGTTACTAACGATTCAGTGCCTTATGGTGCCTCTTTTTCAATGTTAACGGCAACATCTGATGCTGAGATTCAATGGTTTGATAGTATGACATCTGATAGTGTTATTCATAAAGGAGACACACTTATAATCACGGAATTGATGTATAGCAATACTTCTTATTTTGCAGAAGCTCGAAGCGGCAGTGGTGGCGGATTTATTATAACAGAAATCTGCCATTTTAAAACATCTAATGGGCAGCCCGTAGGAGGTTGGCCGCCGTATTTGATAGCAGACGATTATATTGAAATTACCGGTCCTCCGGGCGGCGACTTGTCAGGTTATACTTTGGAAATGTGGGAATCTACTGCTTTAAATAATGTGCAAACATTAGGTCCGGGTACTGTTTTAAGTCCAGATGGTACAGCGATTATTGCAACCGGACAATTATCTTCAAGTGTGCCAAGTCCATCCAACTTTTATTATCACTCAGGCTATACCGGAACAATGGGTTCGGCAACAGCTCAGGGCTACATCCTTAAAGACCCATCAGGTGTTATAGTCGATGCCGCAGGCTATCCCGGCAGTAGTACTTATACTTTCCCGGCAGCAGCCGGCGTTGACCCTGCCCAATTCGGTTTGACATGGAGTATGGGTTCTGCTTCAAGTACCTCAGGTACACGCCTTGTAGGTGATTACACCGGTGATGATACCAACTGGGTGGTTTCTTCTGCCACGCATCCACAAGACCCCAATGATGTGAATCCGGGTGTTGACCCTCCAGCTTTTGGCTGTTCCAGCGATAGGGTAGAGGCTATAGTATATGTTTACTTGCCTCAGTTTGAAGCTGGCATTATTGATTTTGTAGCACCTATAGATAATGGATGTTCCTTTAATAATACGGAGTACATCAATGTCCTCATAAGAAATAATGGTTATGATAGTCTGGTATCTAATTTGTCAGCATCTTATACTGTGAATGGTGGTCCGCTTGTAATGGAACCCATTAACACGCCGTTAGGCCCCGGAGATACGCTTGATTATACATTTTCTACTCCGGTATCGCTAAACCTAAGCGCAGGCGAAGATACTACTTTACATATTGTTGTTTTTATTGATCATCCGGACGATACTTATGCACATAATGACACAGTCAAAAAAATAGTTACCTTGTTTTATGGCCCTGAACCACCTGTTACGCAGAATGATTCTATCCCCTTTGGTAGTATGGCTACACTTATTGGCACTTCAACAGGCGATGTTTTCTGGTTTGAAAGTTTAACATCTGACAGTGTTATACATGCCGGAGACACACTTGTAGTCGGCCCGCTTCATAGTACAACAACCTACTATGCGATGGCTTCAGGAGGAGGGGTAGGTGGTACGCAGTTGATTACAGGATTTGATGATTGTTATGATATCTCAAACTGGACACTAACACATCTAAGTGGCGGTAATGGCACGGTAAATACTTCAGGTGCACCAGCTAACATTATTTTTACAGGCCCTGATGGTACGCCAAGTGCCAGTTCTTCTTTTTATGAAATAACTGTTCCTGTAAATACGACCATCTCTTTTGACTGGAATGTGGTTCACAATGACCCCGGCTATGATGGTTTCGGCTATGCTATTGATGGTTTGCAAACAGAACTAACACAAGTATCCGGCTCCGGTTCAACAACCGTTACTGTTAATGCCGGTCAGGTGTTTGCTTTTTATGCTGAAACTTTTGACGGTTGTTGTGGAACTTTTGATGCTACCATTACTAATTTTACTGCTGAATGCCCGGGAACTTCCGGCTGTTTAACTGTTCGTGTTCCGGCTACTGCATACATTATAGTTCCTGAAACTGAAATCGGTATTTTTGCAATGCCTTCACCTATTGACAATGGATGTTCATTTGATAATATCGAGTATGTCAATATTCTTATTAGAAATAATGGAAATGATACCGTTACTGATAATTTGACAGCTTATTATTCAGTGAATGGAGGGCCGGTTGTAACAGAATCTATTACAACAACTTTAAACCCTGGTGATACGCTTGATTTTACTTTTGCTACACCAATTGCACTAAATTTAGGACCTGGTCTTGATACAACATTGCACATTGTTGCATACATTCACCATCCTGATGACAACTACCCATACAATGACACTCTCAAAAGTAATGTGATGCTTATGCACGGCCCTGCCGCTCCTGTGACACAAAGTGATTCAGTGCCACCCGGTGGTACTGCTACATTGATAGCCTCATCAACCGAAACAGTCTATTGGTTTACAGATATGACTTCTGCAAATCATATACATGTCGGAGATACTTTATTTGTCGGACCTATGTACAACACCACAACTTATTATGCTATAGCTTCCTCAGGTATGGGAATAATTCCTGTCAGCGGTTTTAGCGACTGCTATGCTGTTTCAAATTGGACATTAACACATCAAAACAGTGGTAATGGTACAGTAAATACCGCAGGTGCACCGGCTAACATCATTTTTACAGGCCCTGATGGTACGCCAAGTGCCAGTTCTTCTTTTTATGAAATAACTGTCCCTGTATCTACAACCATTTCCTTTGACTGGAATGTGGTTCACAATGACCCCACCTATGATGGTTTCGGCTATGCTATTGATGGTTTGCAAACAGAACTAACAAATGTATCCGGTTCCGGTTCAACAACCGTTACTGTTAATGCCGGTCAGGTGTTTGCTTTTTATGCTGAAAGTTTTGACGGTTGTTGTGGAACTTTTGATGCTACCATTACTAATTTCTCTGCTGAGTGTGGTGGCGCTCTTGGCTGTCAAACCATTCGTGTGCCGGCAACGGCTCATGTGTACTTCCCACAGTATGAAGTGGCCGCATTAGCCATCACAGAACCGGTAGCTGATCTCGACTGCATGGAGGACTCTATATATGTGAGTATGCTCATTTATAATAATGGCTCAGATACTATTGACAGTAACCTTACAGCATCTTATATCGTCAATAATAATGCGCCTGTTACAGAGCCTGTTACAACTGTTATAGCACCCGGAGATACGATTGAATTTAACTTCAGTACACCTATGGTATTCCCCGGTGGTGGTGATGTTATTTTGCATCTGACAGCTTTTGTTGATCATCCCGGTGATAGTTACGCACTTAATGACACCGTTAAGGACACCTTAGAGTTTATTGTTATGCCTCCTCCCCCTATAGCCGTACACGACACAATTATTTACGGTTCTCAGGCACACCTGGAGGCCATATCCGCTGTGACTGTTAACTGGTATGCGACAGACCATCCTCTGGATACCATTCCTATAGATACCGGTGCGGTATTTACCACGCCTGTTCTTTATGGCGATCAGTCATATTATGCTTCTGCCATGGCAGGTACCGGTGGTGGTTTTATTATCACGGAAATATGCCATTTTAAAACTT
>PXBB01000014.1 GCA_003565735.1 Bacteroidales bacterium | reverse complement strand
TAATTGGTAATTTGGGCGTTGATACCGTCTTTGGCGGCTTTACGGCTTCTTACACTATTGACCATGGCGCACCCGTTACCGAAGCGGTTTCTGATACTGTTTTGCCGGGGGATTCCATCATCTATACTTTTAATGCTTTGATTGACTTTCCGCTTATAGGCCATGACACAACATTTTACTTGACCACTTATGTGGATTTGCCCGGTGACCCTTATCAGTTTAATGATACTTTAGCAGTAGTGCGCGATTTCTTTTACGTGCCTGATGTGCCTACGGTTTCTAATGATTCGGTACCTTATGGCGCCACGACTGCTATGCTTATAGCCTCGTCCAATGCCGACATAGTTTGGTATGAGACCTTGACATCCGACAGCATCATATACTTTGGGGATACTTTATCCATTACAGACCCCTTGTATGCAAGTGTTTCATACTTTGCAGCGGCATCAACTTCGGGAGCCGGTTCAGATTATGTGCAGATTGGCCAGGGTACCGTTAATAATACAGGAATCTCATACCCTGCGCCCTATGGTAATTATTTTTGGGGTGCTAAACACCAGATCCTTATATTGGCTTCTGAGCTTCAGGCAGAAGGATTTAATGCAGGAGATATCACTTCTTTAGCTTTTGATGTGGTTTCAGGTATAAACCAATCGTTAAACAATTTTGAAATTTTAATAGGCCATACCACAGAATCTAATTTGTCATCTTTTATAAGTGGTTTAACACAGGTCTATCATGTGCCCACTTATGCTGATGTGCCCGGCTGGAATGAGCATGTTTTTGATACACCCTTTACATGGGATGGTGTAAGCAACATAGTTGTTGAAACATGTTTTAACAATACTTCTTTTGTTTCTAATGCAAACGCCGTTCTTAATCAGACAACAACAACATTTGTCTCTACAATACATCATAATGCTGATAATGCTACGGTATGTACGGCTCCAGGCTTTACTACTACTCATACACAGAGACCAAATATGCGATTTGGTGTTTCCGGTGGCTGTGAAAGCGACCGTGTAGAAGCGACAGCTTTTGTCTTTTTACCGGACTATGAAGCCGGCATTATTGACATGAAATCGCCTATTGACAATGGCTGCTCTTTTGACAATACCGAGTATGTCAATATCCTCATCAGAAACAATGGTTCTGAGGACTTTATGAGTAATTTAACGGCATCTTATACTGTAAATGGAGGCCCTCCTGTAACAGAGGCCATCACAACGCCTTTGCTTATAGGTGATACGTTAGACTTTGTTTTTGCCACGCCTATTTCTTTAAATTTGGTTGCCGGTGAAGACACCACTTTGCACATTGTTGCTTACATTGATCATCCTATGGATTTGTACCCCGACAATGATACTATCAGCGAAGTTGTTACCATATCATATGGTCCGCCGCCACCGGTTACTTATGACGATACTATTCCTTATGGCGGTATTGCTACCTTGATAGCTTCTTCTCCAGCTGATGTCTATTGGTTTGAAGATATGCACTCAACGAGCTTTATACATATTGGCGACACGCTGATTACAGGTCAGTTATTTAACTCCAAAACATACTATGCTTTAGCATCTGATGGTATCCCTACTACCGATTCGTTGGAAACTACTTTTATAGCCGGAAACGGATGTGGCAGTGGTAATATGTTTAATCTTACGGCCATTAATCAGGATCTGACCATTACAGGCTTTACCATAAATCCTAACACAACTAATACAAACCTCCCTGTTAATGTTTATTACAAAAGTGGTTCTTATGTGGGACACGAAATGAATCAAAGTTCATGGACACTTGTAGGTAACTACACTGTTAATGCCGTTCAAAATGTGCCCGTTTATTTCGATTGTGATGAGTTTACCATTACACAAGGGCAAGTATATGGCATCTATGTTGAATATAACTCAAACTATACCACGACACCTTCAGTAGAAACACATGCCAATGCGGATTTGATTTTTGAAGGTGGTGTAGGATTGTGTAGTTCTTTTGGAGGCACTAATACCCCACGCTTATTTAACGGACGCATACATTATCAGGCTGGCGCAGGCGGTTGTGTAACTGCACGTATTCCTGCCACGGCTCATGTTATTTCCTCACAGTATGAAGTGGCTGCCATAGCTATTACAGAGCCCGTGATAGATGATGATTGTATGCCAGATATACTGCCTGTTAGTATGTTGATAAGTAACCTTGGAACGGATACTATTGACGGCAATTTGACAGCATCATACGTTGTAAATAACAGTTTGCCGGTAACAGAAGCAGTAACAACTATTATTGCTCCCGGCGATACTATTGAGCATACATTCGCTACACCAATGACATTCCCCGGAGGTGGCGATTTAACACTGTACATGACAGCTTATGTTGACCATCCGGATGATAATTATGCTTTAAATGATACCGTAAAAGATACTATTGATGTCGTTATCATGCCTCCTCCCCCCGTAGGCGTAAACGACACTATTATTTACGGTTCACAGGCGCAATTGCAGGCCTTATCTAGTGTGTCTATTAACTGGTATGCGACAGACCATCCTCTGGATACCATTCCTATAGATACCGGTGCGGTGTTTACAACACCTGTTCTTTATGGAAATACTTCTTATTATGCTTCAGCAACAACTTCGAGTGCAGGCTCAGATTATGTGCAGATAGGTCAGGGTACGGTTAATAATACAGGAAACACATACCCTGCTCCCTATGGTAATTATTTTTGGGGTGCTAAACACCAGTTCCTTATATTGGCTTCTGAGCTTCACGCAGAAGGATTTAGTTCGGGAGATATCACTTCTTTAGCTTTTGATGTGGTTTCAGGTATTAACCAACCGTTAGACAATTTTGAAATTTTAATGGGGCAAACCACACAATCTTCTTTGTCAACTTTTATAAGCGGTTTAACACAGGTCTATCATGTGCCCACTTATGCTGATGTGCCCGGTTGGAATGAGCATGTTTTTGATACACCCTTTTCATGGGATGGCGTAAGCAACATAGTTGTTGAAACATGTTTTAATAATTCTTCTTGGACTTCAAATGCAAACGCTATTGTTAATCAGACAACAACAACATTTGTCTCCACAATACGTCATAATGCTGACAATGCTACGGTATGTACGGCTCCAGGATTTATAACTACTCATTCTCAAAGACCAAATATTAGGTTTGGTGTTTCCGGTGGCTGCGAAAGCGACCGTGTAGAAGTCAAAGCTATCGTCACCGGCCAGCCTGCCGTTGATGCCGGTTTGGAGGCTATTATCGAGCCTGTCTCTCCCACAGATTTACAGCCTCAGGATGTAACAGTTATTATTAAGAATTTTGGAACAGACCCATTGACAACTGTGAATATAAACTGGACGCACAACGGTGCCACGCAAACACTTATGGCTTGGGCAGGCAATTTGGCCAGCAATGATGCAGATACGGTAACCATAGGAAGCTTTACACCAACTATTGGCAATAACTACCTGCAGGCCTGGGTATCCGACCCCAATGGCGTGGTTGACCCCATGCCGCTTAACGACTCTGCCAGCGCTGTTATTATGGCTTTCGATGCTCTATGCGGTGTATATAATGTAGGAGGCCCCAATGCGCAATTCAATGACTTTGACGTGGTTTCGTATGCATTGAACACTTATGGCGTGAGCTGTGCCGTTACATTTGTGGTGCATCCGGGTATTTACAATGAAGGCATCAACCTTAATAATGTTCCCGGTGCATCAGCAACCAACAACATCCGTTTTGTAGGACATCCCGGAGCAGAATTGCGTTACTCACCCGGTACCGACAGAGCTGCAATATTACTTGAAAATATAGGCCATGTCAGCATTGACAGTATGACGGTTATAATAGATCCAAACGCCAATCAGGGCTGGGGTATTTATATGGGCAACCATACCCATGATATTGAAATTACCAATAACCACATTGAGACCAATACCTCTACAACTATAGCAGATTTCAACGTTATAGTAGCATCCGGCAGTCCTACTTCACCTACAGGTTTGGGAACAGGTATTAATAATATACTTGTGGAGAACAACACCCTTGTGGGCGGTTATTATGGAGTCATTTTTTATGGATCAT
>PXBB01000158.1 GCA_003565735.1 Bacteroidales bacterium | reverse complement strand
GCTGGCGTAGGGTTTCTTTTTAGCTCTTGTCTGATTTCTTTAACGTATTTATAAGTATAAGGATTGGCTGTATGAAAACCCGGCACTCTTTTCTCCGGTATATCTTCCTTAGAAAAACTATCAGCCGACTCATCTGCCCCTTCCTTCGAGGGAGCAGCATTATGCGACTCCCCCCCTTTGGGGGGAGCGCCCAACGGAAGTTCCCCTCCTTTGGAGGGAGTGCCTAACGGAAACTCCCCTCCTTTGGAGGGAGCAGCTACAAACTGCTCCCCTCCTTTGGAGGGAGCGCCCAACGGAAGCTCCCCTCCTTTGGAGGGAGCGCCCAACGGAAGCTCCCCTCCTTTGGAGGGGCAGGGGGAGGTCACAAAGCTGACCTTCCCCACCACATTATCCCCATCCACCGGATACTGCGTTATAAACTTTTCCACTACCGGACTTTCCAGCAAGTGTATCTGCCTGAGCGCACCACCTAACTGAACCAACTGCCAAAACACATCTTTGTCTTTGGGGTAGGGCACACGCGGGAAGTCTATTTTTAGAAACTCTTTGTATTTCTTGCGGTAGCTTGGTGCGTGTAAAACGGCGTAGATGTAGTCTAAAAGGTCTATGGGGGCGAAGCTTCGACTACGCTCAGCTACCGCCCCCTGAGCAGCTTCCAAGCCCTGAGTACGATCCGAGTCCTGAGCGGATCCGAAGGGCTCATTGGTAAACTCCATCCCCAAACCCGCTGCTATTTGCTTTACAATTTCGGGATTAAGGTTGGGTGTGCGTTCCTCGCGGACAGTGAGCGGAGCCGAACTGCCCGCCCCTGCACCCATAGCCATACGCTGTTGCCCGGCGGTGTCGGGATAGAGGTAGAGGGGGAAAACAGATGTTATTTCACTCGTCCTATTTGACACGTAAGAGCTTTCAATAATTTTATTTGAAATGAATATGTGTACATAATTATCTCCACTTTTAAATTGCTTACAAAGAGCTATCCCAACATTTTCACCCTTTAGAAAGTGCTGCATGACTTCAGCTCTAGGATAGCAGTGAAAACCTTTTGATTTACCGGTGTAAAAAGTCCAGCGTTTATCAAATGGTCTATACGATATTTTGGTAAAAGTACCATTTTGGGGATAATGTTTTGTTAGGTCTTTTCTTGCAAAATTCACTTGCCAATCTCTAACATCCTTTCCAAGATGAAACTGCGTTCTTGCAGTCTCATCATCAATTTTTAAGAACTTATCAATTGTTCCTTTTACCTCTTCTTTTGTTTCATGTATTGTAAATGAATCCCTTGCAGTAACTATCCCCACATTATTCAAAGGGAACAATTCATTTACCGAAAAACCTTTTTCGTAATCAGCTAGGGCTTTAAAATCTTTGTTTACAAGGAAGTAATTAGGTGCTTGTGGTTTCAGTTCGTTCCACTCAATACTTTTGAGGTTGTTATCGTTGAGGAAGTTGTATTTTTCTTCGCGTTTGCCGTAGAGGTCGAAGTGGAAGATTTGGGTTTGGGTTTTATTCTTCATTTTCGAGTTTATTAAGTTTATTTTTCAAAGCATCCATGTCGGGCAGTGCCTTTTTAATATCTTCGGGCAGTTCTTTGTAAGTGTATTCGCTTACGCCTATGGGTTTGTTGACATCTTTAAGGGCAAATTCCACCTCGAAATTATCTTTTTCTTTACATAACAAAATGCCTATGGTAGGGTTGTCGTGAGGTGTTTTGATGAGTTCGTTAATGGCAGTGATATAAAACCCCAGCTTGCCTATAAATTCCGGTTCAAACTCTTTGGTTTTAAGTTCAATAATAATGTAGGCATGCAAGTGAATGTGGTAAAAAAGCAAATCGGTGCGGTATTCTTTTTTACCCACCTTAATAGGAAACTGCCTGCCCAAATAGGCAAAGCCCTTACTCAGCTCTAATAAAAATTGCGTAATATGACCGACCAATTGCTTTTCGAGTTCGTTTTCCTTTACCTGCTTTTCTAATGTGAGAAACTCAAAATTGTAAGGGTCTTTCAGCAACTGATTGGCTAAATCTGATTCCGTTTCGGGCATAGTAAGCGCAAAATTGTTTACCGATTTGCCCTGTCGTTCATACAATTTGCTTTCTATTTGCATCTGTAAAACTGCGCGGCTCCAGTTGTTGGCAATGGTTTCCTTGATATAGAATATGGCTTCTTCAACATTCTTAATTTTTCGTAAAATAAGTGTGTGATGCCCCCATGGAATCATCATCAATAAAGAGGGAAGCACATTGTGTTCAAAATTCTGCACAACTTGTGCAGAATTTTGCGAAACAATGGATTTATTTTCAAATTGTCCAACAGCTTGTTGGACAAATTGATTTTTGTTTGACGCTATCTTATTTTCTAAAAGTCCAACAACTTGTTGGACAATTATATCATTCTGATTATAAAACAAGTAGAATTTTTTCATGGCAAAAAGATTGCTTCTCGACAAGCCATTTATTTCAGGAAATTCTTCTTTTAAATCTTTGCTTAGCTGTTCAATAAAACCGCTGCCCCATTTGGCATTTTGTTGCTTATCAACTATCTGTCTGCCCAAATCCCAATACAGCATAATCATTTCGGTATTAACTGAAATGGCTGCCTTAATCTGACTTTGCTTTATTCTCGCTTTTAATTCCGAAAACCACTGTTTGTAGGCTTGTCTATCTTTCATGCTTGTTTCTTCTTTACAAAAATATTGATACTCACACCCTGCATGATGTCGAATACATTTTCATCCTTGCCACCATCAGGAGCCGTTTCCTTCTTTTTGGCATTGCCGTGCAAATCAATCGTATAAATTTTATCAAACGTTTGAAGCAGCTTCCAGCGCATACCCCTGAAAGTAGGATTATCCAGAAAACCGTGGGGATTGATAAAAGCCAAAATGCCACTGCCGTTCTTTTCGATAAAATATTGCCCGTAGCGCAGAAATTTCACATAGTCATCGTTAATCCATTTGGGATTTTTCTCCTTTAACTTCTCTTTGCCGCCGGGTTCTTTTTTATAATCTTCCATCAGGTTCATAATCCACTCGCCTTTGTTGGCACTCTCTCCACTATAGGGCGGATTGCCAATGACCACCATCACGGGGGTGTCGCGTTTTATATGGTTGGCTTCGTTGGCTTCTTGGCTGAGCCAGTTGGCAAAGAGGTTGCCAGTGTCCTGATGGTGTTCTTCTAAGCTGTTGGTAAGATACACCCTGAAGCGCTGGTTGCTGTTGTGTGTGTAGCCTGTTTCGGCCAGCAGCAAATCTAACTTGAGGTGTGCCATGGCATAGCTGGCCATAAGAAGCTCAAAGCCGTTGAGTCGTGGCAGCAGGTGACGCTCTACATACTGGTTCCAGATGCCCTGCTGTCCTTCAAAATTTTTGTGTATATGCTTGACCACCTCTGCCAGAAAAGTGCCTGTACCTGTGGCGGGGTCTAAAATTTGCACTTTGTGAACTTCCTGCGCTACCTTTTTACCCTGTACGTTCACTTTTATTTTTGCTTTGGAAGTGTCGGCCAGTCCTTGCGGCAGGTCAAATTCTGTTTTCAGTATGTCGTCAACGGCACGTACAATAAAATTAACGACGGGCTGGGGTGTGTACCACACGCCACGCGACTTGCGCAGCTTAGGGTCGTAGGCCGCCAAAAAGGTTTCGTAAAAATGTATGATGGGGTCTTCCATTTTGGTGGCTTTGCCAAAGTCTTTGAGCAACTCCTGTATGTTGGTGGCGCGGAATATTTCCACCAGACTGTCCACTATCCACTTGATGCGATCGTCAAGGTCGTAGCCGGCTATGTACTGAAACAGCTTACGCAAAAAGGGATTGCTTTTGGGAATGAGTTCAGCGGCTTCCTGTCGCGAGAAATCGTGCAGGGTTTTGTCGTGCAGCCTTGCGGCAAACATGCCGTAAGCAATGGTCTGGGCATACACATCGGCAAATTCTTTGGGCGTGATGTCGTGGATAAGCACGTTTTTAAAGGCGGCCAGCTGGTCACGCAGGGTGTTGTTGGCGGTTTCCTGCGCGCTGTCTGCAATTTCGTTTTGGTCGGCAATAAGGGCATTTTCAATGACATTGGCCAACAGGCGTGCCTTGCCTGCCATCATCTCGGCTAATTTT
>PXBB01000127.1 GCA_003565735.1 Bacteroidales bacterium | reverse complement strand
TTTTTCGAGTGCTTTTACTTTAGGCCATCTGCTTCGTTGCGAAAGCCTTGAAATAGTTTACTATATCGGCAGCTTTCGACGTCTCACATCTGACCTAAATTAAAAGCATGAATAATTCAGGCTATATTTTTTTCGTTATTTTATATGATTGTTCAAAATTTTATTTTTTTTGTAACAAATATTTAGTATGTACTTTATATTTACTTCGGAAGAGCATCGTATTAATACCATAAATAACCATTGAACCATATCACCTACAGTTATTTTGAGCAATAAAGGTTTTTATAAAGAAATATTAAGGCTCATTTGCAGGACAATATTATCAATAGTGCTATCAAAGGCATATGGGCCGTAGCGGTAAAAAGAGGCTATGCCCATTCCATAAAAGCCACTGCGTATGATATTATTTATTACAACACCTGTTTCAAAATAACCTTTTTCCACACTTTCAAATTCAAAATACCTGTGCAATTCGGGATTGCTGAGAGCTCCTATGCAAAAGTTGTTAACCAGCATGATTTCCGGGCGGAATTGTTTATACGTAAATAAGAGGTTTCCAAAACTATGTTGCGTTAATACGGCAATGTATTTGTCGGCCAAAAATTCATTCAGTCGCATGGTTGAAAAGGTAAAAGGGGAATATACGGAAAATTTTTCGTAGCTGCCGCAACCATTGTACATTTTGCTGTAAGGCACTGCTCCCATAATGTATCCCCCCGTAACAAGATACCTGAACCGCCCCAGATGTCGTATGAAGTGCGTATTTTCAATTTCAATATCAAAGCGTGTGTAGTCAAATTGGCCATGCAGAAAGCCTTTAAAACCTTGTGTAGCACCAATCTTTACAATAGGATACCTGGTGCCCAGCGACATTTTGTTGTTTTCTATCAACATAAAAGACTCCCTGAAGGCAAAGCGAAAATTTAGAGATAGTTCTGAAAAGCTGAAATGCTGTTGTAAATAGTTTACGTCTTCAAAAGTATTGACAAATTTGTAGTTAAAATTAGGTGTTATTTCAGAATAGGTGTATGCCATACTTGTTAACAGGTATCTTTGAGGCCTGAAGCTAAAAGAAGCCCTGTGTGCTTTAGTCTGGTCTGTTATACTGATTATATAGCTTCTGTAATTCTGGAGTTCAAGGCGCGGAACTAACTGAAATGAGTTTAAGGGGGCACTTTCTATGTCATCATTTATATAATTATATTTTAGTTTTACATCGTTGCGTCTGTCAATGTATATCTGAGCATGAGCTCCGTAGCGCAGTTTATTGATGCGCGTGCTGTAAACTGTGTACCCTCCAACACTGAAAGCAGAGCTGAGTTTGTGATTGGTTTCCAGTCCTAAGCCTAAGCGCCAGCCACTGTAGTTGTTAAAAGTAGCCAGGCGTCCTATGTCAATATTGAATATCCCCGCAGGTATTTTTCCTTCTAACAAGGTTTTCATAAGATTCGTTAACCTGCTAAAATTATACTCTTTGCTTAAGCTGTCAAGCAGTTGATAGGTTGCCATATCTTTTTCAGTAAGAGGTTCAAAGCGGTAACGTTCCCAAATTTCTATGTTCTCATCTAAAGCACCGGGGTTAACTTCAAAAGCGATGTGCGAAAAGTCCCTGCGGTTCATGTCTTTACCAATGGTAATTTCTGTAAGGTAAGACCTGCCATTGCCAATAATTGTGAGGTTAATCTCATCGGGATACACATAAATAAGTTCGGTGTTGAGCTGGGTAGGAAACCAGTACAAACTATCTATGAGTGTGTAAGCTTGCCGTATGTTAACACCAAAACCACTGATATTATCGTCGGCAGGTGCAGCTATAACGTTTTGCAGGGCGTAGCCATTTGTATTGATGTATAAAAGGCCTTTGAGTCCATCAAAGTTTCTGTTGATGCGTGGCCTGTAGGATATGATATAAACGGTGTCTGCGTGGAGGTAGGTTGTATCCTCAAGAATAAATAAGTAGCGGCTTTTACTGCCAGGGCTTATAGGGTTTAGAAAGCGCTTGTCGAGTAAGCTGATATAGTCATCGTAAAAGGAAAAAGTTTGCAGTTGCGAAGCCAACATTGAAAATAAAGGTTCTTCGAGTCCCGAAATCCTTGAAGCCAAAACAACCTCACTATTATAGGACGGGTATTTGAATCGCCTATGAGTGATACTTTCAACAAGAAAAAGGTAGTTTTTTTCTAAAATTTCAATTTCTTCTTTGCTTAGTGCAGTATCTTGCCGTTCTTTTTTAAGAAAACTTTCCGTATCAACAGCAAATGATAATTTATTATGCGATTTGTACTCAAAAGATGTGCGTTTTTCGGGGTCGTTTTTGTGCCGGTTTTCTATAGCTTTACCAATGATACGGTGTGCAGGGTTTTTGCCGGGCAATATTGTAACCTCATCAAGTGTGATTTCGGCAGGAGACATATAAATTTCAATGTCTGAAAAACTTTTTATGTGCTTTATTTGTGTGTTGTAGCCTACATAGCTAAGCCTAAGAAATTGTGGCTTTTCGCTACTGGTGATATGGAAACGCCCGTCAATATCACTGCTGCCTCCCTGACTGGTATTATTGATAATAATGTTTACAAAGCTTAATGGGTTGCCTGTAATGCTGTCAAAGACATAACCTTTGACCTGATAGCTTTGAGCATAGACACTAAAAAGCATAAAAATAAATGCTGTAGATATTAATGCTTTTTTTGGAAGTTTTATCCCGGGCATAAGCTTTTATTTATGCTTTGTTAAGTTTAGGGTTGTTTTTGTGTCTTTGCGTATCTCTTTGGGTTTTCTTTTTCAGGTTGTTTTCTAAAGCTGTGGTGAGGTCGGTGCCTGTTTGATTAGCCAGGCATATAAGCACAAAAAGTACATCGGCAAATTCATCAGCAAGAGCTTTTGATGGTTCACCGGTTTTGCTTTTTTCCATAAACGATTGCTCACCATAGATGCGTGCCATGAGGTGAGCTACCTCGCCAACCTCCTCGGTAAGTATGGCCATGTTAGTTAGTGGGTTGAAGTATCTGACGCCATGTTTTTTTATCCAGTCATCTACTACTTTTTGAGCTTCACTTATAGTCATTGTTATAGGTTTTGCATTAAATAATATTGACCTCTGTTTCGAGCTTTATTTTGAATTTTTCATATACCTGATGTCTGATTTTTTGAGCCAGAGCAAAAATTTCAGCACCCGAAGCACCGCCATGATTTACAATTACCAGAGCTTGCTTATTGTGAACGCCTGCATTACCTATGCGCTTACATTTCCAGCCACATGAATCAATCAGCCAGGCTGCGGCAATTTTCCAGTGGTTCGAATTTTCTTTATAAGCCACTATATCAGGAAATATACTCTTGAGGTTTTCATATGTTTTATCTTTAATAACCGGATTTTTGAAAAAACTGCCGGCATTGCCCAAAATTTTAGGATCGGGCAGCTTGTTCTCTCGGATATAGCAAACAGCTTTACGTACATCCCTGATATCAGGGTCCTGTATGTTGAATTCTTGCAAGGCTTCTTTTACGGCTTTATAATTTGTATTCAGCACAGGCTTTTTTGATAAACGGAAACGGACTTCTGTTATGATATGGGTGTTTTTTAGTTTGGATTTAAATATGCTGTTTCTGTATGCAAACTGACAATCAGCATTATCAAATGTTTCCTGCGAAAGTTTTTCAACATTAAACGTGTTTACAGATATGATCGTGTTTTTAACTTCGCTGCCATACGCTCCAATATTTTGAATAGGGCTGGTGCCTACCTGTCCGGGAATCATCGAAAGGTTTTCCAAGCCGCCGTAGTTTCTATCTGTACACCAGTTTACAAAATGGTCCCATTCTTCGCCTGCTTTTACATTCACAACGACATTGTTTGTGTCCTCCTGCTCAATTTCAATCCCTTTTAATGAAATCTTTAATACGTAGCCGTCAAAATCTTTTGTAAACAAAATATTGCTGCCACCGCCTAACAAAAGGTAAGGTTTTTCTTTATTGTATTTAGAAAAAAAATCCCTTATCTCTTTTTTATTAAAAAATTCACCATAATAACGAGCCTTTGCATCTACACCAAAAGTGTTGAGGGCTTTTAAAGATTTGTTTTGCATTATTTGTGGAAGATACGGCATATTGTAGGTTTACGATGTGTAAAGACACTAAAAACAAAACACAAAGTTAGTTTATTTTTTTCATACTCAAAGAGGGGGGGTAAGGTTTCAGTGTATTTTTTTGTTACACCCTAGTTTTGTGCAATGGGACATCCTGTTTAAGCATTGACACACCCTTCCTTATATTGATTCCCTTGAGAATTAGGATTATATAATTGCTCAAAAATGTAAAAAAATATAGAATGATATTCAATAGCCCGTTAGGGCTTTAATGCCCATAAAAGAATTAGTAAAAGATTCTGTTTTTGTCCGTTAGGACATTAACAAGTATTATAAAAATATTCTGATGTTGTTGAGAAATTGGGTGCTTGGTATATCCACTACGTGGAAAAATTTAGTCTCAAGTTCTTGTTTTTATAAACATTGAAGCCCTAACGGGCTAGGGAATACTGGAAATGCTGAGAGTGCAAGCATAATAAATAAAACAAGAAAACCTTTAAATTAATTACATTTTTTATCCCATAGGACACCCAAAACACCCAAAATTGAAATATAACTAGCTCAATATCAATAGGGATTATTTAGAGCTGCTATATGCTGCACAAGACAGAAAGAGGGGGGTAAGCTTTTAGTGTATTTTTTTGTTACACCCCTGAGTTTAATAGTATGAAAATTTGAGAACGGAATATTTTTTATAATTTTGTTAAGCATAATAATTAATGGAAAGCATGAATGATACTTAAAACTTCAAGTGCTTGTTTTTAAATTTATGAATCTATGGATGAACTACGGGGTGTTTCTTTATCGCCGGACAGTTATGTTTTAGGTGCTTTTATTGGATACTTGTTACTGATAACAATAATTGGTATTTATGCGGTACGGTTTTCTTCAAAAGGCATCAGCCATTATTTTATAGGCGGTCGTAAGATGCGTGTTATTGTCGTGGCTGTATCTGCTGTAGTAAGCGGGCGCAGTGCCTGGTTGCTTTTGGGGGTTACAGGGATGGCTTATACTATGGGCCTCTCTGCTATTTGGGCATGTATAGGCTATATTTTTGCTGAATTTTTTCTGTTTTATTTTTATGCACCACGTATCAGACGCTTTAGCGAAAAGTGTGACTGTATAACTGTGACAGATTTTTTTGCGGAAAGATTTAAAGATAAAACGGGCTACTTGCGGGTTATAGTGGTAAGTATCATTATTATGTTCATGTTGGCTTATGTGTCGGCTCAATTTGTTGCAGGAGGTAAAACATTCAGCTCAAGTTTTGCAATTACCGAGACAAAGGGCTTGATGCTTACGGCTATCATTATTTTATTTTACACCATTGCCGGAGGCTTTTTAGCGGTCAGCCTTACCGACACCATTCAGGGTTTTGTGATGCTTGCGGCTCTTCTTATTTTGCCTGTTTTGGCTATTCAGAATATAGGCGGTTTTAATATTTTTTGGGCTGAGGCTGCTGCTATCGAAAATGGGACTTTTACTTCACTTACGGCTATCAGTGTGGGGACGCTTATTGGTTTTCTGGGCATTGGCTTAGGGTCGCCGGGCAGCCCGCACATTATAGCACGTTACATGTCTATTAAAAATAGTGAAAAATTTGGCCTGGTTGCACTAATAGGGACTTTGTGCAATTTATTAATGGCTGTTGGGGCCGTTGTTGTAGGAACAGTAGGACGTATTTATTTTCCGGATATTAGTATGTTGCCCGGTGCCGATGCTGAAAATATATACCCTTTATTAGCCGGCGAAAAACTGCATCCCGTTTTTCTTGGTATCATTATTTCTTCAATATTTGCAGCTATCATGTCCACTGCCGACTCACAGCTGTTGGTTGCAGCTTCTGCTTTTGTAAGGGATATTTACGAAAAAAAAATAAGGCAAGGTCATAAGATACCTCAGCAAAAACTTGTTCTGTATAGCAGAATAATGGTATTGATACTTGTTGGGATATCCTTACTGCTAGGCTTTTTGGCGCAAGACCTTGTCTTTTGGCTTGTCCTCTTTGCATGGGCTGGATTAGGCGCTGCCTTTGGGCCTACAAGCATCCTGGCTGTTTTTTGGAAAGGCACAACCAGAGCCGGAGCCATTGCCGGTATTATTACGGGCGCTTCAGTTGTTATAATTTGGAAAAACATAAGCATGCTTAGCGGGCTCATCTATGAGCTTATACCCGCTTTCATTCTTGCTTTTGTTGTCACGGTTGTTGTGAGCTTGTTTACTAAAAAACCGGAGGCATACAAAGAAGTTTTTAACAAAATGAGTAAGTCATAGCCTTTTTTCTTAAAAGAAATTCGGAATCGCCATAAACATAAAATGGTGCTGAACTCTTTTGGCTATCATAAGTGACAAAAGATGAACAAAGTCTGTTGTTGGGAAAATATGTTTAAGCCTTTTAAATTTTTTAGTTTTCTAATTGTGAAAAAAATGTAATAAAAAATGAAATGCTACGTATCATTTTTGTATATTTTTGCAAGCAACGAAAAGTAAGTAATAATCATGAACTTTGTTAACCCCTCCATACTCTACGGTTTATTTTTGGTAAGCATACCGGTTATTATTCATCTTTTCAATCTGAAACGCTACAAGGTAGTTTACTTTACGAATGTAAAATTTTTAAAAGAGCTGCAAGAGGAAACACAGAAACAGTCTATGCTTAAGCATCTTTTGGTTTTGATATGTCGTATTTTAGCTATTGTGTTTCTGGTGTTGGCTTTTGCCAGGCCTTATATTCCGACAAGTGAAGACACAGTCATTACAGAGCGCGATTTTGTATCAGTTTTTGTTGATAACTCTTTTAGTATGCAGGCAGAAGGCCCCAGGGGTGGCCTATTGGAATCAGCACGCAGAAAAGCACAGCAAGTATTCGACAGCCATAGACTTACAGATGCCTTTCAAATATTAAATCATGATTTTGAAGCTGTACACCAACGTGTCATCTCCAAGGAGGAAGTTAACGAACATCTCAACAACCTCGATTTTACGTACCATCAAAGACATTTTTCCGAAATCATTGAGCGCCAAAAAAATTTAGCAGAGGGTTTACATGGCGACCGAAATATTTTTTACATTATCTCTGATTTTCAAAAAGCCATGTTCGATTACCAAAATCTAAATACCGATACTTCTTATAAAGCGGTATTAGTTCCGGTAAGTACCGGCCCGACTGATAATGTCTTTATCGATTCCTGCTGGTTTGACACACCTGTAAGAATGCAACATCAAAATATGCAATTACAAGTTCGCATAAAAAATCACTCGGCACATTATTTGGAACGTGTACCGGCTACATTAATGATTAATGGACAACAACGTGCTTTAACGTCTTTTGATGCAGAACCATACAGCACACAACTTATCAGTTTGCCATTTAAAATAAACAATACCGGCTTGCACAATGCTTATGTGGAAATTGTTGACCACCCTATCACTTATGATGACAGGTTGTACTTTTCGTTTAATGTTAGTGAAGTCATTTCTGTATTATGTATAAATGCAGATGCCCCCAACCGCTATATCAATAATCTTTTGGGACCCGACTCGGCTTTTGTGGTTGATAATGTGAGTGAAGCTAATATTGACTATTCGGCTTTACCGCGTTATAATCTAATTATATTAAATGGTTTTAACAGCATAAGCACTGGTTTGGCAAGTGAGATTAATAAATTTGTTGAGAATGGCGGGCATTTCTTTTTTATTCCGGGCAGTAATGCGGACTTGATGTCGTACAATCACTTTTTTAATAAATTTGCACCAATACGCATAAATGAAGCATCGAGTCAAACACTCAAGTTAAACTACCTGAATCTCAACCATGAATTGTATGCACAGGTTTTTGATGAGTTCCCTGATAATGTTTACCTGCCGGAAGTTCACAAGCACTACCCATACAATCTTCCCATAGGTTTACAGTCAGAAGACCTTATAAAACTTCAAAATGGCCAGCCATTTTTGTCAGTATTCAGACATGGCAGCGGCACCTTTTATTTGACGTCAACGCCCCTTGGAAGCAATTACTCAGGCTTTCCGCTACATGCCATTTTTGTGCCTACACTATACAATATGGCTTTACAAAGTATGCCTGCACCGCCACTGTATTATACACTGGGAGAAGCAACTGCTATTAACTTGCCTTTTATACATCAGGCAGGCGCAGATATTTATAGAATCAGGGCTTTGAATGATGATTTCGAGTTTATACCTCGTCATCAGTCGCACTTTTCGCGTTTAAATATTGAAATACATGATCAAATTGAAAATGCAGGCCTCTATATTTTAAGTGTCAATGAAACTGATATTGCCGGTTTGGCTTTTAATTATAGCAGAGCAGGTTCAGAAATGTCATACTACAACCTGGATGATCTTAAAGAGATAATAAGCGAAAATGATTTGCAACAGCTTCATGTTATCGGAACTGCCGACAGGTCCGTAGGTGAGGCACTAACCGCAATAAACGAAGGCACTCAATTATTTAAAATATTTTTAATACTGGCACTGCTTTTTTTAGGCCTTGAAGTTTTATTACTGCGTTTTTGGAAATAGATAGAGAGAAAGATGGATAAACAAGATAATGATATCAATAATAATGGCAACCACTATAATGGTTCGGGAAGTACGCTGAAAAAAACTGTTCACCTAGCGGATATGTACGAGAATTGGTTTCTCGACTATGCGTCTTATGTTATTTTGGAGCGCGCTGTACCTGAATTAAAAGATGGCTTAAAACCTGTTCATAGGCGCTTGCTTCATGCCATGAAGGAACTTGATGACGGACGTTATAATAAAGTGGCAAACATTATAGGGCATACTATGAAATACCATCCTCACGGTGATGCCTCCATAGGCGATGCGCTGGTGCAAATGGGTCAAAAGGATTTGCTTATTGATACTCAAGGCAACTGGGGAAACATATTGACAGGAGACAGTGCCGCAGCACCCCGTTATATTGAGGCGCGCTTGTCGAAGTTTGCTCTTGATGTTGCTTTTAACCCTAAAACAACCCAGTGGAAACCATCTTATGATGGCAGGAATAAAGAACCTGTCACTTTGCCCGTTAAGTTTCCTTTGCTGCTGGCTCAAGGTAGCGATGGTATAGCTGTGGGGCTGGCATCTAAAATACTGCCCCACAACTTTAACGAACTCATTGACGCCTGTATAAAACTCCTTAAAGGCGAACCTTTTGAAATATATCCTGATTTTCCAACAGGTGGGCTGGCCGATTTTACCAAATACAACAAAGGACTGCGGGGAGGCAGGGTTAAAGTAAGAGCTAAAATAAACCTCGTAGATAATAAAACAATAGCTATCACCGAGCTGCCCTATGGCAAAACTACAAGTTCTCTTATCGAATCCATAATAACAGCTAATGATAAGGGGAAAATCAAAATAAAAAAAATTGAAGATAACACAGCTGAAAATGTTGAAATTCATATCAATATAGCACCGGGTATTTCGCCCGATCAAACCATAGATGCCCTTTATGCATTTACTGACTGCGAACTCTCTATTAGCCCCAATGCCTGTGTTATAGACGACAACAAACCGCGCTTTTTATGCGTCCATGAACAGCTTGAAATTTCTAACCGCAACACTCTTGCGCTTTTGGAATTGGAACTCAAGATAAAAATGAAAGAATTGAATGAACAGCTTTTTTTCAGTTCTCTCGAAAAAATATTTATTGAAAAAAGAATATACCGCAAAATAGAAAAAAGCGAAACATGGAAACAGGTTATTGACACCATCAGTACAGGACTGGAACCTTATACCAAAAACTTCTACAGACCTGTTGTCCGGGAGGACATTATCAGGCTGACAGAAATAAAAATTAAACGTATCTCAAAGTACGATAGCTTTAAAGCAGATAAGCTGATAAAGGATTTGCAGGCGCACATAAAAAAAACACAGCACGCTTTAGATAATTTGGTGGCTCATGCCATCAAATATTACCAGACGATTAAAGATAAATATGGCAAAGGGAAGGAACGTCGTACCGAAATCAGAAATTTCGACGTTATTGAAGCTACTAAAGTTGCTGTAGCCAATGAAAAATTGTATGTGAACAAAGCGGAAGGCTTTGCCGGGACTTCATTAAAGAAAGATGATTATGTGTGTGAATGTTCGGATATTGATGATATCATAGCCATTAAACAAGATGGCTCCTTTATTGTTACCAAAGTGGCTAATAAAGTTTTTTTAGGAAAAAACATTATTCATATTGCCGTTTTTCAGAAGAATGATGAGCGCACAATTTATAATATGTGCTACTTCGATGGTGAAAAGAGGCAAACAAAGGTAAAGCGTTTTGCGATACAAGGTGTGCAACGCGATAAAGAGTATTCTTTAATCAAAGGTAATAAATATTCCAAAGTTCTTTATTTAACAGCAAACCCTAATGGAGAGGCGGAGGTCATTACAGTTCATTTGAAGCCTAAACCAAGGTTGAAAAAGCAAGTGTTCGATTTTGATTTTACGGATATAGATATCAAAAACAGAAGTGCTGCCGGAAACATTCTTACCAAAAATCCCATCAAAAAAATTGTTCTCAAGTTTGAAGGAGCATCAACTCTTAGTGCTATAGATGTTTGGTTTGACGTTACTGTAAAAAAAATAAACTACGAAGAAAGAGGCACCTATCTGGGCTCATTTTCTTCGGACGATAAGATCATTGCTTTTTATAAATCCGGTTTTTACCGTATTACAGGTTACGATATCACAACATATTTTGACGAGGATCTGCTTTCACTCAGTAAGCTTCGTGATGATATGTGTATCAATGTTCTTTATTTTGACCAAGAGAGTACTTTTTATTACCTTAAAAGGTTCAATGTAGAGTTTTCAGATAAAAATATTTATTTTCTTAACGAGGATGAATCCCAAAAGCTTATCGACTTAACTTGTTTCAATGATAGCCTTATCCATATAAAATATCCTGAAAGCAAAAGAAGAAAAATAACAGAGGAAACCATAAAGCTCGAAGAATTTGTTGGTGTCAAGAGCTTTAAAGCAAAAGGCAAGCGCGTAAGTTCGCAGGCCATTGAAACGCTGGAATTACAAAGACCAGAACACATTGAAGAGCCCGCTGAAAGCACTAATAAAAATACACAGCAAGGTACTGTTACTGAAAATGATATTTCAAAAAAGGACAACGACCAAAATACACCTAAGGGTGAAGTGTCTGAAAACAGGGAAGAAAAGTTGACAGTTAATGACAAGGACAAAGATAAGGACGTGAATGATAAAGACCCGAAAGTAGTAGGGGATGACAATAAAGATAAAGAAACAACACAGTCAAAACAAACGCCTAAACAAACCAAAGATAAGCGCAAACCAAAGAATGACAGCAGCACTTTAAACTTATTTTCCGGATTGGAGGATGAGAATTTTTAAAAAAAATACTAATTTTGATATTTCTGAGAAAACCATCAGTAATTTTTTATAAGCTTTAATAACATATGCATATGAAACCCATAAGTATTAAAAATATCATACAAGATACTATTGATATTAAAAACAAGATGTTGAATGATGCTGTGCTTCTAAAAACAATAGAAGAGGTTGCTGAATTGATTGTAGCAGCATACCAAAAAAACGGCAAGGTTTTATTGTGTGGCAATGGGGGTAGCGCTGCCGACGCTCAACATTTAGCAGCAGAGCTTACGGGACGCTTTCAGATTGAAAGAGTACCTCTTTATGCCGAAGCACTGCATACCAATAGCTCATACCTCACGGCTGTAGCAAATGATTATGGCTTTGAAAATGTGTACAGCCGCATAATATCTTCTAATAGTATTTCAGGGGATGTGCTGATAGCTTTGTCAACATCCGGCCAATCCAAAAATATTATTAATGCCTGTAAAACAGCGAAAGAAAAAGGATTGACATCTATTGCTATGACCGGAGCAGGTGGCGGTATGCTAAAAGGTATATGCGATTACCATATAGCCGTACCTTCTGATAATACGGCACGTGTGCAGGAGTGCCATATACTTATTGGTCATATCATTTGTGCTTACGTTGAGCTTATGCTGTTTGGAGAAATATAATCCCTGAAATAATATGTCGTCTCATAAAACTGATAAATTGTATAGTGCACTGTTTCTTGATAGAGATGGTGTTATCAACATAAGGTTGATAGATAATTATGTGAAAAAAATCGAAGCGTTCAAATTTATGGAGGGTGTGCCACAAGCTATTGCAAAGCTAAATAAGATGTTCAATTATGTTTTTGTTGTCACTAACCAGCAGGGTATTGGTAAAGGTCTTATGAGTGAAAAAGATTTGACAGATATACACAACTATATGCTAAGAGAACTTGAAAAGCATGATGCCGTTATTACCGAAGTGTTTCACTGCCCGCACAAACAGCAGGATAACAGTTTCTACAGAAAGCCAAATGTAGGGATGGCACTGTCAGCTAAAAAAAAATACCCTGATATCAACTTCCGCAACTCTGTAATGGTAGGCGATTCTATTACGGATATGCAGTTTGGCAAACGTCTGAAAATGCAAACCGTTTTTATCTCTGATAACTTAAAAGATAGGCGTGATAATTATAAAATTATCAACTTCTCTTACCCCGATCTGCTGTCCTTTGCAAAAGACTTAGAAGTTTTTCTGTGAAACAAGCGTTCCCAAACATCTGATTTAATACTTTTTTTACCATTATCTAAATGAATAATTCAGGCTAAGTCGTTTATGATTTTTTTGGTTACGATTCTTTGTAGCATAATGTTAATTTTATTATACAGTGTCCACAAATTTTGCTAAATTTATGAATATAGCATTATTATTTTCCGCTTTTTTGCAAATATCAAACTCCTCTTCGCATTGCTTGAAAAGGGATTCATGCCAAATTTACAGATTCCTTTACGTAAGCGAAGCATCTCGCCTTTTATTAGTAAAGCGCTTTACACCACTCAGCTTTGTATAGCAACAAAAAATATAAGAAAAATTTTTTTATTAAAAAAACATTTCGTAATTTTGCGAAATATAAAAATGAATATTATGGAAGTAAAAACTAAAAAGAAGCGCTACGATGACGATTTATTAGAGTTGACAAACATTTCTAAAGCCCTGAGTCATCCATTGCGTCTTTACATTCTAAAAAGACTTTCTAAAATGAATGCCTGTTGCTACAGTGGCGATTTGGTGGATGAGTTAGGCGTGGGACGTTCTACACTATCGCAGCATTTAAAAGAATTAAAATATGCCGGACTCATTCAGGGCGAAATAGAAGCGCCTTACATTAAATACTGCATAAATCGTGAAAACTGGGCTTTGGCCCAAAAATTGTATAAAGAACTCTTTAATTTGTAAACACTTTAAACACACATTATTTTATTATGAAAAAGTTAGCATTAGTATTATTTGCATTATCAATGATGGCCGGACAGGCTGTAGCGCAAAAAGTAGAAGTAATGTATTTCAAGGCCAATTTGGCATGCTGTCATGCCAGAGCATGCAACCACCTCGAAAATCAGGTAAAAGCCATTGTCGAAGAGAATTTTCAAAATGGGGAAGTCGTCTTCAGGGCGGTACGCATTTCAGACCCGTCCAATGCTGAGTT
The DNA here is from genome assembly GCA_003565735.1 of Bacteroidales bacterium. Taxonomy (GTDB): domain Bacteria; phylum Bacteroidota; class Bacteroidia; order Bacteroidales; family PXBB01; genus PXBB01. The sequence continues at coordinate 3,463 of PXBB01000127.1, read as the reverse complement.
GGTTGAAAAGTACAGCGCCCGTTCTCAAACAGTTGTGGTTGTCTCTGCCAACAGAAGAAAAGAAAAAGTTACAGATGCCACACAAATGGTGCAGGATTTCAGAAGAACCCGTAATAAAGATGCTTTTGAGGAAAACTTTATTGGGGCTATCAAAGCCATGTTGTAGCCGGTAAGAAAAGGGCTGTTTACAGCCATTAAGTTTTAAAAAACAATAAATTTCAAAAATACCATGGAAATAAAAGTATTAGGCCCCGGTTGTGCCAAATGCAAAACAACCGAGAAAGCAGTAAATGAAGCCGTTCAAAACAGCGGCAAAGATATCAAAGTAACCAAAGTTGATGACATAGTTGATATTATGAACTACAATGTCATGCGTACACCCGCCATTGTTGTCAATGAAAAGGTTGTTATAAGTGGGAAAGTTCCTACTCAAAAAGAATTATTGGAAATTATAAGTAAACTTTAATTTATAATTATTATGAAAAAAGGTATTTATTTATTTTTTGCAGTTGTTATGAGCTTAGCTCTTACCGCTTGCGGAGAAAGTACAGAAAAAAAAGACACTAAAGCTGACAAAGTTGCAGAGGCACCTGATTATGGCTCTCACAAAGTGGAAGTATATTATTTTCATGGCGACAGACGCTGCCCGGCTTGTAATAATCTGGAAAGTGTTGCCCAACAAACTGTTTCAGAAGAATTTGGCGATAATGATGACGTTCGGTTTTATATTGTAAATTTTGAAAGGGCGCACAACAGAGAACTGGCACAAAAGTATAGTGTGACATTTTCTGCACTGCTGATTGTTTCAGGTGATGATGTGATTGACCTGACATTGGAAGGTTTCCAGTTTGCAACAGCTAGCCCACATCTTTTCAGAAATGAGATAATTGAGGTCGTAAACAGCTTTCTAGAAGCTTAAAATATATATTTCCGTTTTGATAATGAAACGGAAATATTTTTACACAATCATTTCGTAATTTTGCGAAATGATGAAATATTAACGCAAAATATTAACACAATGCTTACACATGCCATCTTAGCAACAGATTTATCAAAGCCAAGCGATGTTCTTATCGCTAAGGCTTCGGAATTACATAACATAGGAGTTGAAAAAATCACACTGGTTTTTGTTTACCGGTCTTTGGTCTGCTCCTTAAATATCGAAGAAGTGGAAATGCGTGGACTGGTAAACATTAAAGACTTAAAAAAGAAGCTTGCCCGGCAAAAGGAGCAACTTGAGGAAGCAGGTTTTGAAGCGACCTCTGAGTTTCTTATTGGTGTGCCTTCTAAAACTCTGCGCAGTGCTGTTAAAGATTTTCAGGCTGATGTGCTAATTATAGGATCAAACGGTTACTCAGAGTCAGATGTGGTTTTAGGAAGTACAGCATATGAAGTGCTGAATAATGTTGAAAATCCGGTTTTATTAATGGTTTTACAAAAGGAAAAAGACTCCACAAAAGCACAACAACAGCCGGATAATAGAGTAGTGGGAAAAAATGAGAACAAGGAGGGCGGCTCCAAATGGACTTTACTTTCCGAAAGTTTAACAAAGCATATATTGCTACCCACAGACTTTTCGGATTTCGCAGAAGAAGCTTTTCAAACTTTAAAAGCCTTAAAAGGTAATATAGCAGAGCTCACGCTGATGCATATTCAGGATGAGGTTAGAATAAAGGATCATTTGTCAAGTAAACTGGATGAGTTTAACAAAATTGACACAGCTCGACTAGGGCGCCTTAAAGAAGCTTTTGAGAAAGCCCATCCCGAAACTAAAGTAAACACACATATCGCCTACGGGAAGCCCAAAGAAAAAATTCTTGACTATATTAACTCTGTTAGAGTTAATAGGGTAAGCCTGACCATTATGGGTAGTCAGGGTCGTGGTTTCTTGTCAAGATTGTTTTTAGGTAGCGTGAGCCATTATGTGGCTCGCCATGCCGATTCAAATGTGTTGCTCGTACCTTTGAAACATTAAAACTAATCCATTAAATCAATAGGAGATAAAAACATGAAAAGTGCACTTTTTTTATTCAGTTCCAGCGTACTGTTTCTTACAGTCATATCTGTAATGGCGCCCGTAAGAGCTGTCGCAGAAGGTCCAAAATTTGAATACACCGTTGAAAATAACAGGCTTGATCTAGGTACCTTTTTCATTGACGAGTTAGAGCCTTTCGACTTTCAGGTTGAGTTTACAAATGAAGGAAGCGAACCACTTTTGGTGTCTAATGTCAGAGGTTGTTGTGGCACGCAAATCCCCGACTGGACAAAAGAACCTATAATGCCGGGAGATACAGGCACTATCCAGGTGCGCTTCCGTCTGGCTCCCAGAGTACAAACTATGAACCGCACAGTTACCGCTGTTTCAAACGATGCCGTAGGAGTTAAAATTTTGAGAATGACCTTAAGGGTTATTGAAAGAAAAGAGGATTAAAATAAAAGAAATACAAAAAACTCTCAAAATGACATTTATAAAGTTAATCAATTATGATACTGAAAATTACTACATGGATTTCAAGACTATTATTTGGTGTTGTATTTATATTTGCAGGCTTCACAAAAGCCATTGACCCATTAGGTAGCACTTATAAATTTGAGGATTATTTTTTGGCATTTAATGCTGACTGGATGTTGGCGTTGGCTTTCCCTATGGCCTTTGTCCTCAATGTTTTAGAGCTTGTTATAGGTTTCACTGTTTTGTTAGGTATAAAGATGCGTCTCAGTGCATGGGGCGCACTTTTGTTTATGGCCTTTTTTACGCCACTGACATTTTATATTGCTTTGACAGATCCTGTTCCTGATTGTGGCTGTTTTGGTGATGCCATAATTATTAGTAACTGGGATACTTTTTATAAAAATATTGTCATTCTCGCAGCAGCCATAGTGCTTTTTATACAGCGCAAAAAGATTCCTCCTTTGTGGTCTCCTTTTAAAGATTGGATTATAGTAGGCGTTATTACATTCGCTGTCACTGCCTTGTCGGTATATTGTCTGAGAAATTTACCGGTCATTGATTTCAGGCCATGGAAGATTGGAAACAATGTCAGAGAGCTTATGGTGCCCACAGAGGAAGTGGCCGACACTTACCTTATATACAAGAATTCTGAAACCGGAGAAAAGAAAGAATATCCCTCGGATGACTTCCCCTGGGATGATGAACAGTGGCTTGCAAAATGGGAGTTTGTTGAAACAAGACGCGAGATTATTCAACCCTACCTCGAGGCTCCCATAGCAGACTTTGAAATTCTTGACAGTGAAGGCTTCGATTTTATGGAATCCTATATATACTACCCCGACTTTCTATTCATTGTTGCAGCCCATGATTTAAACACAACTCATGAAAAAGCTTTCTCAGACAAAATAAACCCATTCTCTCGACAGGCACAAAAAGCAGGAAAGTCTTTTATACTTTTGACAGGCTCTTCTTTTCAAAATATAGAGGCGTTTATCTCGGCTTATGATATAC
>PXBB01000133.1 GCA_003565735.1 Bacteroidales bacterium | reverse complement strand
TTATCACTCATAAACAAACTCGGATTTAAAGTTGTTGTTAACCTGTATTATTCAGGTTAAGGCTCTTCAAAAGTATGTAATTTTCTTCTGTTGTGCTAAAAAAAATATAAAATATAATTTTTACAGGCACCTATGGGTGTTAGTTCAAACTCTAAAACTTAACCTAAAACGCTTAACCCATAAATGGTTAAGCCCAAAATGATAATACGTTTTTAAAAAAAATGATGCAGAGTATTGAAAAACAAATAGAAAAGTTAATAAAAAGCAAACCAAAGGGTTCTTTGGTTCTGCCTAACGATTATTAAACTATAGGCTCATCACAAGCCACACGTATAGCTTTAGCTTGTTTGGAAAACAAAAAGATAATCATACGAGCCTACCCCCACCTACTAACAATTTCAACATAGCACGAAAAAAAAATAAAGCAAAGCAACTTTCAATTAAAAAAACGATAAAGTGTTGAATTGTAAAAATTTTTACATCAATTTGTTTCATCAATTTAAAACAAAACGTTTTGAAAACAAAAACAATTATTTTTAAAGTATTCATTACTTTTCTGTATTTCACAATAGTATTGCAAGTTAAATCGCAGCCATCAGAATTTGCACCGGATGGGGCCCGGTGGTGGTATTCATATTTAGGATTTCAGTCAATGCCGCCTTACTCACAAATATTAAGCCCCCGTATTATTAAAGTAGCAGGAGATACAACTATAAATAACAGGCATTGCAAGAAGGTTTGCATAGTCAATCAACATACAGGAAACTGTTCACAAGCAGTAGAGTTTTTATTCGATAGCAGCGGTTATGTTTTGTGGTACATGGCAGAAGTAGATTCTTTTGTGACTTTGTAAAACTTCAATGCAGAAAAGGGTGATACATGGAAAACAATTATTTACACGTATTATCCCGACTTTACGGATACGATTACTATCATGGTTGATTCTACCGGTTATAGAACAATTAATAATCAGGATTTGAAGGTTTTGTACTTGTCAACAGTTAACCAAAATAATGCGCCCTACTCTTTAACAGGGGCAACCGTAGAACGCTTTGGCAACCTGAGATATTTGTTTCCTTTGCCAACAGGTTTTCAAACAGATAATGATTTCTTTTTCCGGTGTTATGAGGACAGTGCTTTGGGCTTGTATAAATTCGATACCGCTATTGATTTGCCATATCATTTTTTGTGGGACACCCTTAATTGCAACGAAACTTATGTCTTGAATACATATATACATGAAGCTGACATAAAATGTGACATTTCTGTTTTTCCTACATTGGCAACTGACAGATTAAGTATTAACGCTGAGTGCGTGAAGTATCCCGGCAATTACATCCCATTCGAAATAATTAATATTCATAGTCAGGTTCTAAAATCAGGGCATTTAGTAAACGAACAAACAACTATTGATATTTCTAATTTGCACAAAGGTTTCTATATCATTAACTTCTTTTCACAGCCACATGGGAGCAATACATCTCACGTAAATAAAACAATAAGGTTTACAAAATATTAAAACCGGCAACAAACAACAGCCCCCACTTCTTATCAGGATGTGTAATTCGGGTACATGTAGATAAAAAAGAAAAAAATTAACTTTTGTTGTTATAAAATTGATTAGTTTTGTAAAAACTTTATTAGCAATGGGTTTATATACCTCCATAGTTCAAAAGAAGCAACAAAAGCAAAAACTTTTTGCCGTCTTGATAGACCCCGATAAGCTTGCATTAGAGGATGCCGAAAAAATGGCTGCTTTGTGTATGAATGCACATGTTGATTTTATTTTTATTGGTGGCAGCTTGTTAACAGAAAACACTTTTTCTAACTGTGTAAAAGCCTTCAAAAAATATGGTTCTATACCTGTGGTTATTTTTCCCGGCAGCACTATGCAGGTTTGTTCCTCTGCCGATGCATTGCTGTTTTTATCTCTCATTTCCGGACGCAATGCCGATATGCTTATTGGTAAACATGTGATAGCTGCTCCTATTATTAAAAAAACAAATGTTGAAGTGATACCAACAGGCTACATGTTAATAGAAAGTGGCAAACTCACTTCTGTTATGTATATGAGCAATACTATTCCTATTCCGGCAGACAAAGATGATATTGCTTACTGCACTGCCATAGCAGGAGAAATGCTCGGCCTCAAAGCCATCTTCCTCGAAGCCGGTAGCGGCGCTCAATGCTGTGTTAACACTAAAATTATTGAAAAAGTCAGCAATGCCATTAACATTCCCCTTATAGTTGGTGGTGGTATCGACAAGCCCCAAAAAGCTATTGATATTTGTAATGCCGGTGCTGATATCATTGTTGTGGGTAATGCCATTGAAAAAAAACAGACGCTTATTAAAGATATTTCCGAAGCTGTTCATAATCTTTAGCCTAACTTATACCTAACTTAAGCAATTTAAGTATTCAGGCCTTCAAAGGGAACATAAATTCCGAATAAAACAGGTGATTTGCATTTGAAAGTTTTCTTGTTTTTATGTGTAATGTGAGGACTCTCTTCATTTCTCTATGCTCTTTAGCCCGTTAGGGCTATTGAACATCATTCAATTATCTTTATCATTTGTTGAGCAGTTATATTATTCAAATTCTCAAGCCCATCAACATATAAGAGGGAATCAATGCTTAAGCAGGGTGCACAAATGCACAAAAAAGCGAGTTAATTACACACGCATCATTTTTTGGGTTGCTTTACTTTTTCAAGTTTTGAAATATCGTAACCCAATGACTGGGCTTTATCTACCAGAAGTTGATAAGTTTCATCATCCAAAAAGGGTGTTCGGGCAAGTATCCATAAATAATCCATGGTAGAACTGCCCACCAATGCATAAGAATAGTTTTTGTCGTCAAGCGCCAACACATAATAATCCGCATAGAAAAAAAGAAAAAAACTCACTTTCAGATGCCCTGTGGTACCATTTCCAACAATTTTAGCACGTCCGTTTGCTTTTTTGAGTTTTCCATCAAGAGACTTTTTATAGCCTTGGTTCAAAACAGCAATCCGCCCATTGTCCTTCATGGTGTATGTTGCCGTAACGCCAACCAAATCTTTTTCGAAACGATGTGGGAAGCGCGCTATCTCATACCAGGTTCCCAGGTATCTGTTCCAGTCAATATCTGTCACAATAGGCATTTGGGATGATTTTAATGTTGATTGACAAGCCATAACTACAAAAATTAAAAAAAAAAGAAATAAACAGATAAGCGTTTTCGGATGAATATTAACATTGTTGTATTATTTTTTCAAAACATTGGTGTAGCAGGTTCTGCAAAGAGGTTCATAAATTTCTTTTTCGCCTATAACAACTTGCTTATCGCCTCTTATCATACGATGCGAATAGTGTGCCAGGTCTCCACAACCTACACAAATGGCATGTACTTTTGTTACATATTCAGCCGAAGCCATAAGAGCCGGCATAGGTCCAAAGGGCTTACCAGAAAAATCCATATCAAGCCCCGCCACTATAACACGTACCCCTCTTTGCGCCAACTCATTACAAACGCTTACAATCTCTTCATCAAAAAACTGAGCTTCATCAATACCAACCACATCCACTTCGCTGGTAAGCATCATGATTTTTGTTGCAGACTGTACAGGTGTTGATCTTATTGTATTAGCATCATGCGAAACCACATCATTCTCATCATAACGTGCGTCAATATCCGGTTTAAAAATCTCGACTTTTTGCCTTGCAAATTCGGCTCTTTTCAATCGCCTTATCAACTCTTCTGTTTTTCCCGAAAACATGGAGCCGCATATAACCTCTATCCATCCCTTACGATATGCCTTATTGACAGAATTTTCCAAAAACATTTCAGCTGTTTTATAATTCTTAGTATTTTTACCTTTTTAAAAAAAACACCATACAAACCTACACATTTTTTTAAAACAATTAATAAAAGGATTGATGATGTTGGCTTTTGAAAGTGATCATAAAAATAAAAAATAATATATGAATAAAGAACACATTAAAAGAGAAATCACCAACTTATTGGATGCTATAAATGAGCAAGTGGCGGTTATCAATTCCCATCAGCACAACATTCCGCAAATAGAACTGGATATCGTAACTGAAAACTTACGTAAACTTTATCAATCTTTTGCTTTGCTGAATAAGTATAACCAGATGCCTCAGGCAGAAGCTAAACCGGCCAAAGAACCAAGTGCCCCCTCTCATAATGTTGATAAAGCCGAGAAAGAGGCGCCATCATCAAGCCTAAAAGAAGAAAAGGCCAAAACGTCAGAAGAAAAATCAGAAGAAATAAAAGCGGATGCCTCTGTTAGTGAAGAAAAATCTTCTGACGCTACTAACAAAAAAACAGAAGCTGAAACAACAAAAAGTGAATCGCCTGATTTGTTTTCTGAAGCAAAAACCATGTCGGATAAGTTTAAAAATGACACAAAATCCATCAACGAAAAAATTGCACAAAACATCGTTGACCGCACCTTAGCATCAAAAATAAAAAAGAGTCCGATTGCTGACTTAAAGGCAGCTATTGGAATCAACGAAAAATTCCTGTTTATTAATGAGCTTTTTGGAGGCGATTTGGCTGCTTATAATGAAGCTGTCGATAAACTAAACGCCTTTCAATCTATTGAAGAAGCTGCAAATTTATTGGAGAACCTCCATCAAAAACGCAAATGGCAAGAAGACAGCCCTGCATTTTTAATGCTTAGTGAACTGGTTTCCAGAAGATACATGACATAAATTTTTTGCAGCTATAGCTCAGCCCACGCTATGAACAAAAAAAACAATCATATTTTAATGCTTTCAAGTTGGTACCCCAGCAGGGTGAATCCAACCTTAGGCAACTTTAACGAAAAATTTGCAGAAGCAGCAGCTTTATACAATGAGGTTACAGCAGTACATGTTGTTGCTGATGCTTCTATGAAAACTAACAGTGAGGTGGTACGTAAAGACATTAGCGGCGTTGACACTATCATCTATTACTTCCGAAAAAGCAAACACGAAAACTTTATCAATAAAATACTTAAAGCTTTAATGTTTTTTAAATACTACCGCAAAGCTTACAAAAAGATATCAGAAGAAAAAGGCGTCCCTCACATCGTACACCTTAATATTTTATACCCTGTCGGCCTTATAGCTTTGTTTTTAAAAAAAGTATATGGGATACCCTATGTTGTATCAGAAAATTGGACTGGTTATCTACCATCTAATCAGGTCAAAAGACCTTTTACCACCAGATATTTAACACGCAAAATTGCCTCGGGGTCTTCTGCGTTGCTACCTGTTTCGGAAGATTTGAAAAAATCTATGATTAAACATCGGTTTACAGCACCTTACCATATTGTTCATAATGTTACTGATACAAAGCATTTTAACACCCCCGCTGACAAAAAAAAGAAAACAAAAACACAGATACTGCATGTATCATCCCTAAAAGATGACCATAAAAACATCAGTGGTATTTTGAATGTCATAAGAAAGCTATCTCAAAAAAGGGACGACTTTGAATTGCATATTGTTGGTGACGGGGATGCAACGCCACATAAACATTATGCTCATAAATTAGGTATTTTGAATTCCTATGTTAAATTTTTCGGCACCATGCTTCCTGTAGAAATTGCACAAAAAATGAAAGCCTCCGATTTTTTTGTTCTCTTCAGCAACTACGAAAACCTGCCCTGTGTCGTCATAGAAGCAATGGCTGCGGGCTTGCCGGTCATATCTTCAACAGCCGGTGGTGTTCCTGAACACCTCACCCATGATAAGGGCATATTGGTAAAACCACGCGACGAAAAGGCCCTTTATGATGCTTGCTTGTATATGCTGGACAACTTTTTAAACTACGACAAAGAAGCGCTACACATATATGCTAAGGAAAACTTTAGCTATCAAAGTGTGGGGCAAAAACTCACGCGCATCTATGATACTTATAAAAAATAATATTTGCTAAGCTTATCATTAACATAAATGTTATCTTTGAAAGAAATTTAATATAAAAAAAATACGAAATGAGCATTCTAGTAAACAAGAATTCAAGAGTTGTTGTTCAAGGTTTTACAGGTCAGGAAGGCAGTTTTCACGCAGCCCAGATGATAGACTACGGCACCTGTGTTGTAGGAGGTGTTACGCCGGGAAAAAGCGGACAAAAACACCTTGATTTACCCATTTTTAACACAGTTGAAAAATCTGTTAAAGAAACAGCAGCCAATGTTTCAGTCATATTTGTACCTCCGGCACTTGCCGCTGATGCTATCATGGAAGCAGCAGAAGCAGGCATTGATGTTATCGTATGCATTACTGAAGGTATTCCTGTCAACGATATGGTGCAGGTCAAAGCTTATCTTAAAAACAAAAATAGCCGTCTGATAGGCCCTAACTGCCCGGGAATTATCACACCTGGAGAAGCTAAAGTAGGGATAATGCCCGGCTTCATTCATAAACCAGGCACCATAGGTGTAGTATCGCGATCGGGTACACTAACTTATGAGGCTGTTGACCAAATTACAAAAGTAGGACTCGGACAATCAACCTGTATTGGTATTGGCGGTGACCCCGTCCCCGGAACTTCTATTAAAGATGCCGTAGAACTGTTTGAACATGATAAAGACACAGAAGCTATTGTGTTAATCGGTGAAATTGGTGGTAACATGGAAGCTGATGCTGCCAGATACATCAAAGCCAATGGCTCTAAGCCCGTTGTAGGTTTTATTGCTGGTGCTACAGCACCCAAAGGACGCACAATGGGACATGCAGGCGCTATTGTTGGCTCAAAAGACGATACCGCTGAAGCTAAAAAAGAAATCCTTAAAAGTTGTGGTGTTCATGTTGTGGAATCTCCGGCTGATATTGGAGCAAAAATTATCACTTTAATTTAATTTTTATGAAAAAAAACTACTTACCGTGGCAGACAAAAACGCTTTGCTTGCTCACCGTTCTTTTATTTTTATGTAAAAGTGTATTTACTCAAAGTTTTCATCCGGAATTCTGGGATGGCAGTGGTTTTTTTACAGTTAATAAAGACTCAAATTTTGAATTACCGGAATGGGATAACACAATGTCATATGAGCGGCTGAGCCCTTTTTATGAGCTTATTCCATTGTTCGAAACGGCAGGCGTAACGCACATCCACAAAGCCTTCAAAACCCCTGCCTTGTCGGCCATTTACAAAATTCATTTCGACAGAATAGCACATACCCAAAGGTTATTTGATGGATTAAAACTTTTGCCCTATATCATCTATGCGCATAAAAATCCTATATTTAAACTTTTTTACAATCCTAACGATATGCATCCCAATCAGTGGTATTTGAATATTATTGAAGCACAAAAAGCATGGGACATCACTATAGGCAACCCAAATATTAAAGTGGCCATTGTAGATGATGCTGTAAAAATTTCGCATCCCGATCTGGCGCCCATCATATACCATAACCCCAATGAAGTGCTTGATGGCACTGACACTGATGGCAACGGTTTTATTGACGATATTCATGGGTGGGATGTCGCTGACAATAATAATAACCCTGAGCCCCCTGAAAATCATTGGTCTTATGCTTTTATTGATATGTTTTTCACACATGGGACACACTGTGCAGGTATTGCAGCTGCTGCTACTGACAATAATATTGGAATTGCTTCGATAGGTTTTGGTATCAGTATCATTCCTATTAAAGCTACCAGAGATAATTCTATTCTGCCTTTAGCTTTAGACGCCGGGCCCGAAGGTATTGATTACGCTATTGTTGCCGGTGCAGATGTTATCAACCTTTCCTGGGGGGGCAGTCAGAATGTGCCGTCAGTAAAAGCAGTTATTGATGAAGCATTAAACCAGGGCATTATTATTGTTGCTGCGGCCGGTAACGATGGCAATAACACATTATCGTACCCTGCCAGTTATGACGGCGTGGTAAGTGTTGGTGCAACAGCCCAAAACGACATCATTGCTTCTTTCTCCCAGCGAAATGATAAAATTGATGTGATGGCGCCAGGAGAAAATATTTGGAGTACTGTAAGAAGCAATAACAGTTATGATTATTTGGATGGCACATCCATGGCTGCCCCAATGGTGGCAGGCCTGATTGGTCTGATGATGTCTTTTGATGCATCTTTTACACCCTCACAAATTATAAATTGTCTTAAAGCCGGATGTGATAATATTGACTCTTTAAACCCTTTGGTAACTGGTTTAATAGGCGCCGGAAGAATTAATGCACACAAAGCTCTTTTATGCATGCAAAACACACAACATGTTCAGCCGCATCATAGCCCGTACCATCACATCTTTCCTAACCCTGCACATGATAAAATCTATATCCACTTAAACGAAGAAAAACATGAAACAGTTATCATTGAAATCTTCGATCTTACCGGCCGGTTAATGTTAGAACAAAATATACCTCCGGGAACTATTAATACAGAAGCAGATGTGCAAATGCTTAAACCTGGTGTATATATTGTCAGAACTGATTACAATAAGAACTTTTACACTGAAAAATTAATAATCCATTAAACCGTATTATGACATTACGTATTCAATCAGACTGCTTTGATAGTTTTTTAATGATAGGCGACAGGGTTTTGCTTAAACCTAAAACGCCTGACGAAAGAAGAAAATCCGGTTTATATTTGCCCCCTAATGTAGAAGCTAAACAAAAAATTCAACAAGCTTATGTTGTAAAAGCCGGTCCGGGTTACCCCATTCCGCATATGACAGATATTGAAGAACCATGGAAGGCATCTCATGAAGAGGTTAAATATATTAAGCTTCAGGCTCAACAAGGCGACTTAGCTGTTTATATGGTAGATGCTGCCCACGAAATTATGTTTAATGATGAGAAATATTACATCGTACCCCATTCTGCTATTTTAATGCTTATTAGAGAAGACCAAATCTGATATCGTATCCATCAGATCTGGTCTTTGTGCCCGATACTTTTCAAGCCGGAATAGGTCAGTGTTTAAATCTTTGCGATTACAAACTCCAGTATGACATTTTCTGAATTTTGTTCCTAAATATGCCTTTAAGATCAAAAAATATGGCATTATTCTTATCCCTCATCAAATTCAGGAAATAGGATTCCTCAAGGCTATAGTATGATTTATGACTCACAGCAACAATAACACCATCATAATCATTAGACACATTTTTTGCGAGTTCAAATCCATACTCTTCCTTTAACAAATCTGAGTCAGCTAATGGGTCGGTAATATCAACATTGGCACCGTATGATTTAAGTTCATTAACAACATCAGCCACTTTAGAGTTTCTTATATCGCTGACATCTTCCTTAAAAGTAACACCCATAACCAAGACCTTAGCATTAAGGACATTTTTACCGTTAGCTATCAATTGCTTTATCATTTGTTTGGCCACATAAAAACCCATGCTGTCATTCACAAAGCGTCCGGATTTTATAATTTGGGGATGGTATCTGTATTCCTGGGCTTTGAAAGCAAGGTAGTAAGGGTCAACACCTATACAATGACCACCAACAAGACCGGGGAAAAACTTCAGAAAGTTCCACTTGGTACCTGCCGCTTCCAGTACCTCGTATGTGTTTATTCCCATACGGTTAAAAATTATTGACAATTCATTCATTAAGCCGATATTAACATCTCTTTGGGTATTTTCAATTATCTTAGCTGCTTCGGCAACTTTTATTGAAGGCGCCCTGTGAACGCCGGCTTTAATCACAAGCTCATAAACCTTGGCGATATTATCCAGAGATTCACTATCGCAGCCGGATACAACCTTAACAACAGAAGTAAGTGTATTTTGAGTGTCGCCCGGATTTATACGCTCCGGTGAGAATCCCACCTTAAAATCCTTATTAAACTTTAAACCCGACATCTCTTCTAAAACAGGGATGCAGTCTTCTTCTGTACAACCCGGGTAAACAGTTGATTCATATACCACGTAATCTCCTTTTTTCAAAAATTTACCCACCGTGCGACTGGCCGACAATACAGGTGTTAAATCAGGCAAATTATGCTTATCAATAGGCGTAGGCACACCGATAATATAAAAGTTTGCATCTGCAATATCCTCCGGCTGCGCTGTAAATAAAATATCAGCCCCCTCAAATGCTGATGCATCAAGCTCTTCACTAGGGTCAACATTTTTCTTCATAAGCTCAACCCTATCTGCTTTTATATCAAAACCTACAACTTTAATTCGTTTAGCAAACTCCAAGGCTATAGGCAAACCAACATAACCTAAACCTATAACGCAAAGCTTTGCATCCTTGTTTAAAAGTCTATCGTATATCATATAATGAATTTTTAATATTTTTTAGTGCTGCAAAAATACACTAAAAATTAAACAAACATCATTTTGTAGAAAAAAAAATACAACAATCGTAAGTTAAATAACGATGTAATAAAATTCATTATTGGAGAAGGATCGAAATATTAGTATTTGGCACTATAATAAAAGCAGGCTGCAGGAGGCATCCATTCCATTTTCCTATCTTGTTAGCCTGCATTGAGGGTATCTCAAAGCTATTTTTTACTAAAAATCATAAAAAAAAGTTTTGAGACACCCTCGCTTGCTGATACACGAAAGACATTTAGTAAGGTTGCTTTTTATGCAAAATCACTAAATGTCTTCCATACTTCTTCGGCTCACTCAAAAGAGTAAAACCAAAATCATTTTGCTCTTTATAAAGGCTTAAAGCCAGTTAAAGCAGTCGCACTTCATTATTTTATTTCCCATGTATCACCGCTTTGCAAAAGGTCATCAACACATTTAATAGGCTCATGTTCTTTCGCATAAGCTATTTGTTCTTCAACCATGTCATCGTAAGTAGGCGACTTAACAGAACGAATAACACCAAGAGCGATAGGTCTCTCCGGGGGATACATTCTTGCAAGCATACGCTGCAGTCCGGGATTGTACCTATACTGGTCGTGCACAAGGACATCCTTTTCAGTATAACCATCTTTGCCAAGATGAATGACTTCCAGGAATCCATTAATAAGAGCAATACCTTTATCCATATTTTTTCCAAATATCATAGGCTCTCCGTGTTTAAGCAAAAGCTGGTGTTCATCTTTAATATCTTTAGCTGTAATACTGTCGTGTGTTTTATCGGCGAAGATTATACAATTTTGAAGTATTTCTACAACAGATGTGCCATCATGTTTTGCAGCTTCGTACATCACCTCACTCATAAGACTAGGGCGGGTATCAACAACACGTGCAAAGAAAGTACCACGCGATCCCATAACCAGGTTAGCTGTGTTAAAAGGAGGTTCAACAGTACCTTGTGGCGATGTTTTGGTTTTATAACCCATAGGCGTTGTAGGTGAGTACTGACCCTTAGTTAATCCATAAATTTGATTGTTAAACAGCATGATGTTAACATCAATATTTCTTCGCACTATATGTATAAAATGATTTCCACCAATAGCCATAGAATCGCCATCGCCTGTTGCTATCCACACACTGAGGCCGGGATTTGTTACTTTAACACCCGAGGCAATGGCGTTAGCACGTCCGTGAATACCGTGAAAACCGTAGGTGTTAACGTAATACGGGAAACGCGAAGAGCACCCGATACCCGAAACCATACAAAAGTTTTCTTTTTTATAGCCCATTTTAGGAAACACCTTGGCCACAGATGAGAGAATAGCATGTGCACCACAGCCGGGGCACCATTTAACCATTTGGTCGCTTACAAAATCCTGTTTTACAAGTTCCTCTTTTGCTTTTTCAATTGAATTTTCTATAGCCATTTTATATTTCCTCCAATATTTGATTATACTTTTCTTTTAGTTCAGCTACCAAGAATGGCAAGCCTTGAATTTTATTATATTGTTGATATGTAAATTGGGGTAGTGAAGCACGCAAATAATTAACAAATTGCCCCATATTCAATTCACAAACCACAATTCTTTTAAACTTACTGAATATATCAGTCGTATTTTTGGGCAGCGGCATTATATAGTTGAAATGGGCATGGCTTACTTTGTGTCCGTCTGCTATCATTCGTTTAACACTTGATCGAATAGCTCCCTCAGTGCCTCCCCAGCTTACAACAAGAAGGTCACCGCTATCTTCACCGTAAACATCCTGTTCAGGAATAAAATCACCAATTTTTTTGACCTTTTCTTCTCTAAGCTCTGACATTCTCTGGTGATTTTGAGGATCTGTAGTAACAATACCCTCTACATCCATCTTCTCCAGACCTCCTACCCTATGCCTAAGGCCTTCGGTGCCTGGAATAGCCCATTTCCTGACAAGGTTCTTGTCTCGTATGTAAGGTTTAAAATCAGGGTCGTTAGGTTCAGCAATGGGTGGGTTTATCTCGGGCATATCTGCCATTTTAGGGATTTTAAAAATTTGAGCTCCAAATCCAAGATAACCATCTGTCAATAAAATAACAGGCGTCATATGCTCCATCGAGTATTTAGCTGCCATATATGCATAATAAAAACAATTGGCCGGCGTAGATGCCGCTATAACCATCACAGGGCATTCCCCATTACGGCCATATAATGCCTGATAAAGGTCTGATTGTTCGGATTTGGTTGGCATCCCTGTAGATGGACCTGCCCTTTGTACATTTACGATAACAAGCGGCAGTTCAGTCATAACGGCCAAGCCTATGGCTTCACTCTTGAGCGAGAGCCCCGGACCTGAAGTCGTAGTACAAGCCATAGCACCGGTAAAGCTTGCGCCTATAGCCGAACAAATACCGGCAATTTCGTCTTCTGCCTGAAAAACTTTAGCTCCCAAAGATTTATGAACAGCCAGCTCCATCAATATTTCTGTTGCAGGCGTTATAGGGTAAGAACCCAAAAAAAATGGCCTGCCCGATTTTTCGGCCGCAGCTAACAAGCCCCAGGCTGTGGCAACATTGCCTGTTACATTTTTATAAGTACCTTTCTCTAATTCTGCGGGCCCCACATGCAATACTTCTTCAAACACATTGTTATTTTCTGCATAATCGTATCCCACTTTCTGTGCACCTTTGTTAAGCTCAGCAACCGTTTTTTTGTTAGCAAATTTTTTATCTACAAGATGTTCGGGTACTTTAAGGTCTATTCCAAAAAGGTTGTAAACCACGCCAAGCATTACCATGTTTTTTGACCGCATGCCAGCCTTAAGATCACCAATTTTCCCTTCGATATACTCTCTTGTTAAAGTACTTATTGGCAAACTGTACAGCTTATAAGCTTTGAGTGAACCATCAGTTAATGGGTTAGTAGTATAGCCTGCCTTAGTACATCCTTTTTCATCAAAAATGTCGCTGTCAACAATAATGGTTGCATCAGGCCTGCACCACTTCAGATTAGCTTTTAAAGATGCCGGATTCATGGCAATTAATACATGCACCTTATCGCCCGGTGTATGTACACGTCTTTTTCCTATGTGCGACTGAAAACCTGAAACGCCCGGTATGGTATTGTGGGGTGCCCTGATTTCAGCCGGGTAATCCGGAAATGTTGCTAAATCATTTCCCCTCAAAGCTGCTGTATCGGAAAATAATGTGCCTATGAGCTGCATACCATCTCCCGAATCACCAACAAACTTTACTACCGCATCTTCTAATTCAATAACTTTTTTATTTGTCATAATTAATGTGTGTTTGTATTTAGTGCAATTAATTTATGTTTTGTGCAAAATTATATAATAAACTTTTGTAGTATCAAAAAAATCGTGATTATTTAATTATTAATATTTTTTTGACATATTTTCTACTTTTATTATTAACACACATAAATCATATTAATAAGAATATACAGCATCATTTTTTATTTATATTTTATCCCTTTTCTTATCCTGAAAAAACATATACAATAAGTTTATTTGCTTTTCGTTGTACTTGTTATATGTTAAAACACGAAATATTATATAAAACCATTCATTTTCGAAAGGTAATGGTTAGTAAACACCCAAATTAAAGCACCTTATAATCTACTTCTTATGAGGTGG
This sequence comes from Bacteroidales bacterium, assembly GCA_003565735.1. Classification (GTDB taxonomy): domain Bacteria; phylum Bacteroidota; class Bacteroidia; order Bacteroidales; family PXBB01; genus PXBB01. The sequence goes on along the minus strand of PXBB01000133.1, from coordinate 3,325 downwards.
GTGCTACATCAATAAAACCTCCATTTCAATAAAACCTAAAAGTTTGAGCAGGTATATTCCAAAAAATAAAATGGAATACTGTCTCCTTTTAAAAAAATCAATATTAATTATTTAATTCACTATAAAAAATAAAACATATTATGTTACGTATAATAAAATTAAGTTCAATAATCATTTCATTTTTTCTCATTCAATCTTTTGTGTTTGGTCAGGCTGCTATGGAGTTAGAGCAGGAAGCAATTTCTGATAAGGAGTTCGATACATTCATATCAGCATTTAAAGAAGTACAACTCGTAGATACCGAAGCACAAAAAGATATCACCAATGTGTTAGAGGATAACAATCTGGATATCAATACTTTTACACAAATGCAGCAAGCTGCACAAATGCCTGATACCGAAATTGATGCTTCTCAGGAAGAGATGCAAAATTTTGAGACAGCCAGTCAGGAAATTCACGAGATTCAGGCAGCTGCACAACAAGAGATGCAGCAAAAAATTCAAGAGGAAGGCCTAAGCATACAACGCTATCAGGAAATTGTCGGCATCATCCAACAAGATCCGGAACTTATGAATAGATTTCAACAGGAAATACAATAAGCTATAAGCTTTAAAAATACTGCAAATTCATTATCAATAAAGTTTCTATTCGAATTCATTTTAAAAATGAATGTGAACTTTGCAAATAATGAGTTTGTTCTTATCATATTATTTAATTGCATTAAATTAAATAACTTTTGCATTCGTTAAAAAATATTAACGAATGCAAAAGTATTATCCAATGCCTTATCAAAAAACCATGAGTTTATTGGTTTTTTCAAGGCATTTTTACTGATATAAAAATGACATCACAGCAACCATTTTAAATTTTCATGAATGTTTATGGCAGAAGTTACAAAGTTTGATTAAAAAACCCGGCTGGTTGTTCTAAGTAAGGGTTTTTGATTTAAATCAAAGCCATACCTAAGCATCACTTCATGGGAACCGTCATTAAATTTCTGAATTCTGCCCATAGTCACATCGTAGGAGTAGCCAAACTTTATGTTTTCTGAAACATGAAAGCCCACCAGTCCTACAATAGCATCTTGTGAACGATACGCAACACCCAACCACAGGCTGTTATCATAAAAAAGTATAGTACTGAGGTAAAACTGCTGCAGATTATCAGACGCCCTATACATGGCAGACTGAACAAGATTAAACCTGTAAGATAATTCGCCCCTGTATTTAGCATAAGAATAGTAATGCACAGGTATATCAAACAAAGTACTTTCATTGAAGCTTTGTCCCAGATGCGTTGCAGAAACACCAAATGTAAACTCAGGCGTATTAAATTCAATGCCAAAACTAAAGTCAGGTTTCATTTTTTTTTTCAGATGCATAATAGCATTCACATCACCCTCATCTTCATAAATGAGCTTAGTGCCGTCAACAGCCTTTCTTAGTAAGCCTAATCCTGCACCAAGAGAAAGGGTAGAATAAGTTGACAGGCGTAAATGGTGTGCATACTGAAAATTTATGTTTAAAGTACTTTCAAATCCTGTTCTGTCATTAAGGACAACCAGACCCAATCCACCAATACGGCGTTGATAAGCATGAAGGGTTAAAAAACCGGAGCGTGGTGCTTCATCAAAACCGACCCATTGGGTGCGCGACAGCATAGCAACCTCCAGCTGAGGATTATGACCAGCAACTGATGGGTTAAAACAAGCTTCGTTAAACATAAAATGGCTTGCAGTCATACCACCTTGAGACATGGTGTAGCTGGTAAAAAGGATCACGAACAAGAACCCTGAAAAAAAACTCCTAAAAAACAATTGTCTCATGTGGTTACACATATTTTAGCGACCCAGAATCTGTTGCGCTTCATCAATACTAATCCTCTTCTCGCCTTTATAAGCCGTTATAAAAGCATCATAACCCATTGCCGTGATTTGATTTAATAGATTTTGAGCTTCTTCCAAAGCGGTAAAAGAACCGATAGTGTATCTGTACCATCCATCAGGACCTTTATTATAAACAATATCGTGTTCCGAAAATGCATCTTCCAATCTATTAAAATAACCTTCCTTAACAGGCTTTCTTAAAGCTGCAATTTGAATTCTGTAATCTGCCCTGGCACTTCCAATAATGCGCTTGTGTGGCATTTCATGCTCTTTAATTTTCTCCTGTGGTTCTTCTGTTATTTCTTTAGCCTGCATGTCCTTTTCAGGCATCAAATCTTCCTTCATTACAACTTCCGGCTTTTTGCGCTGAGCTTCTTCCCTTCTGATTCGTTTCAACTCTAATTTTTCAGCTTTTGTTTCGGGTGTTGCAACGGCTTCTTTTCTTGCGGTATCCCGGGGTTTTTCCTTAGAAATAACAAAGCTTTCCAACTGCTTTGCGGATAATTCTGACAAATCACCTACAACAAGTTTTTGCGCCGGAATATTAATTCTTTGTGTTTCGTTGTCAATAATGAATGAAAATGACCCCTGGTATGTGAAATAACCGGCCGTATGAGAAGTAACAATGCAAACAACCTTTACCTCCTCTTCATCCGGTAATGACACCCACAAAAAACGGGCGTTGCCGTTTTGATAAGAAAAAGTAGCCCCTGCTTTTTCATCTGATTTAACATTAAAAAATGACGGAAAATCAATTTGAAGACGAGCAAAACCACTTGCTTCATTTTTACGAATGGTAAGCTTTACAGTAAATGTTTCGCCAACTTCCACTTTTTGTGGTGCTTGCACAACTACAGAGGCTTCATGTTGGTGTGCGTATGCGGTCAAAAATATGAATAAAAATACACTTGATAATAATACTTTTTTCATTTATTTTTATTTTATAGTTATTACAATTTATGAGCTTAAAGCAACTTTTTAATAAAATAATCAGGTCATTCAATAAAAGTCATTTTTCAAAACTAAAATTACAATTTTTTTTATCAACAAAGCATTTATTCTAAAAAAAATGTATTTTTGCACCGTTATTTGGCTCCGTAGCTCAACTGAATAGAGCATCTGACTACGGATCAGAAGGTTTCAGGTTTGAATCCTGACGGAGTCACTTCAAAATCAAAGAGTTGCAATTATTTTTAATTGTGGCTCTTTTTTTTTTACTAACAAAATAACTAACAATTTGGCTTTTATTTACACTTATTTCTTAACAATTTTCTCGAAAAATATCTCACTAAAAAATACCGCTTTCTTATACAACGGGTAAAGACCGTTGCACGGTAATATATTAAAAAAAGCTACAAATAAACGTCTATTTATTTGTATATCAACAATATAAGTTGTATTTTTGTAGCATGAAGAATATAAAAAGCCCAACTTTAGCAG